>QIKQ01000363.1 GCA_003233075.1 Gammaproteobacteria bacterium | reverse complement strand
ATCGATAAATTTGGACTTCAAATAGATTTGTTAGCTGATACTAGCGGATCACTTTGTGAAGATTATGGAGTTTGGCAAGAAAAAGAACGCGATGGTAATAAGAAAATGGGAATCGTACGTTCAAGTTTTTTAATCAATAAAAGCGGAATGTTAGAAGAAGTTATTTACGGTGTGTCGCCTGAAGGCCATGCGCAAGTGATGTTGGAGAAAGCGAAGCAGCTGCAATAAGTATAATACTTATTCGTTAAGTATTTTTGGCAGATATCAATTTCGATTTTCGTAACGTAATTCGAAGACTTTGATTTCGTACTATCTGCCAATTGCGGAAGATCGCAATAGCAACTATTAGGTTGGTTTTTGTTTGCTTTGCAAACAAAAATGAGGGAGTCTTAATTTTATTTAGGCTAAGCTGGAGTCGAATGCTGTCTGTATAACTAAAAACCTTCTTCCTCGTATGTGTCGTGCTCAGGAGGTTTTTTCCCAAAGCCATGGATGGCTTTTGGAAAAAATCTCCTGAGCAAATCGAAATGTGAAGAATAAGGTTTTGTGTGAAGCAGAGTAAACGCCGAGGTAAAGCGCGTTGCGTGATCGAGGCTTATTCTTCATTTTGTTTGCGCAGCAAACAAAAATACAAACCCAAGGTCTTGTTTGGGTTGTTGTTAGCCCTCAATATTTAATTTGTCAGCAGACCTTAAAAATTATCCAACTTTAACGCAACAATTTTAACTATCTAAAAACCAAAATTCGGTTTTGCCATAGCGATATGAACTATTGATAAGGCAGAAAAAAGAGCTAAGAGCCAAAGAATTAACTTAACTTTAGTTGATTTAGCAAAGCGAAAAGCAGAGACGCCAAGAAAGATGTAAAAAAGAATTAATAAAACCTTAATCCACAACCAGCTTAGGCTGGCAGTCGACCCGCTGTATTGAGTTGCTAAATAAATCCCGCTTGCTAATAGTATAGTATCAACCACATGCGGAAGTATTTTAACTAACTTATGATCCATTATGGTGGAGTTTTTTAAGGCCAATATGCCGCGAATAAAAAAGCCAATTATCGAAATAAATGCGAATATAATATGAATTGTGACTAGCATAATAATTCTTTTTTGGTAAAGTAGAGGGTAGTTATTATTACTTATTTATCCGAAAATTAATACTGAATTAACCTCACAATATATTAAAAGTATGATTTTTTTACGAGCAATTGAAACCAAGGACGCAAGCATAAAACGAGATGATAGCTTTCCGTTTAATATTCCAATTGTAAGCAACTTTAAGAATATCAAATTTGATTCGCCAGTGTGTATTTTTGTGGGTGAAAATGGGTCCGGTAAGTCTACTATTATCGAAGCTCTCGCTATTGGAATGAACGCGATAAGTGTAGGCTCAGATCAACTCGATTCCGATCCTAGTTTGGATAATGTGAGAAAATTGGCGTCACATTTTCGTTTTATAAGGAACCGTCGGCCAAAACGTGGTTTCTTTTTTCGCGCCGAGGATTTTTTTGGCTTTATAAAACGCGTTAAGTCTGAAGTTCAGGATTTAAGGGATTTAGAATCAGAGTACGAAGAGAAATTTAGCGGATATGCACGAATGCTGGCAGCCGGCGTAGCAAAAGGTCAGCATAGGGCGTTGCGTAATCGATACGGCGAGGATGCTGATGGTTATTCTCACGGTGAAAGCTTTTTGCAACTTTTTGAGTCTCGACTAGTACCTGAAGGTTTGTATTTACTTGATGAGCCAGAGGCGCCTTTATCACCGCAGCGGCAGTTAGCTCTATTAAGCCTAATTAAGAAAATGGTTGAGAAGTCCTGTCAGTTTATTATCGCAACTCATTCACCCATATTAATGGCTTATCCTGATGCGCAAATCTTGTCATTTGAAAGTGATTCAATAAGCCCGATTGCATACGATGATGTAGAGCATGTTTCATTAACGAGATCATTTCTGAATAATCCAGAAAATTATTTAAGGCGCTTGTAGTTATTGTGTAGTTAAAGTTTTAAATATAATTTATGACCGTGGAGTAATTATGATTGATTCAAATATTTTTATTATTATCGCTTTGGCATTTCAAGTATTCGGCGCTCTAATGCTAGCTTTGATGTCTTTTAGAGGCTTAAAAATTGAGGTGTCGGATAGTGTCTTTGTCAATGACAAGCCAGTAACTCATGTAAGTATGTCAGCTGGGTATCTAAATGTGGGCCGTTTTGGACTGCTTTTTACTCTAATCGGCATTATTCTAGCCAGCATAGCTGCATTGCAAAATTGACTTAAGGGTTTTTATGTCAGCGCCACATATGAAAGCAAATATTATTGTTGGAGTAACGAGTGTTTTGCTAATTATTTCTCTTTCTTCATTCGCCAAGTCGATAGTCCCAAAATCCCCTATAGTCTCTAACAAAGCGTTAGCAAGTTGGCATTATGCAAGTCTTAAACGAGTGATATATTCATTTGATTTTTGTGATCCAAATATTAGTAATCGCGCGAATGTCCATCGTCAAAGCGTAAAGTCAAAGAAATCCGTCAAAGGCTTTAAACGGGTATATTATCGGTATACTCTAATTCGTGAGGTATATTCAGATTCGGCAAAGGCGATTATTCGATTTGCGAGCATCAAGAAACCAGCCCGTAAAACCAGTAAGCATTCAAAAAAGTGTTATATTCGAAAAACTAAACGGATCGGAAGAATAGTTTATATTATTCACACTACTGCTACTCTATTTCAATATAAGGAAATGAGTCGAATTCTGGATAATTTTGTAAAATATATGAATCGAGCTAAATAAACTGCCCGGCAGTCAAATGACACCGGGCATGTCTTATGTTTTACTATTTATCTGCTTTATCTTGATCCATATCTTCAGTCTCAGGTTTGCCTAGATTTATTTGTATTGGATTGAATTTAACTATTTTTAGTTTTTCGATCAATAGGACAATCGCAAAAATAAATGCAAGTAGGATAAATAGTGTCGCCATCACTAAAAATGCTATGTTGATTAGCTTGTAATAATAGATTATCGTCCATTCCAGTGCCGTTTTCATTCTTTGCGACACGGGAATTTTATGTGTCGTTTCCACTTTTTTAAGTTCGACAAGAACAAATTTGATGGTTACAAATTCGTGCTCATTGTCAAAGTCACCCAGTTGAACACCAAAGGATTGGATTTGATTCTCAATTTCAAGTATTCGATTCTCAAGGCTAATGAGTTCTTTTACTTTATTACCGACACCTCGATATTTGGATAGAGCTGCTCGAGATTTTTCCAGAGATATACGTTTTGCTTGAAGCTTCTTATATTCGTTGGTTTTTTCAGTTTTAACGACTTTGGCAGAAACTAATTTCCCAACTTTCTTGATTTTAGCAATCATAGTTTCAAATTTTGCGGGATTGACGCCAATACCAAGTTTGAGTAGACGGTTACTTTTTTCTTTTAGACCAGTTTTTTGCTCAAATTGAACGACTGCTTTATTTTCAGTGATAATATTGTATATGTTTTTCTCATCTCTATTAAATTTCTTAGTTTGAGTTACCATAGAGCCAACTTTTTCGTATTTACCGGACGAAATATCTTGTGCTGGTACATGCGATTTCCCACCCTTAGAGAATTTGGAAAAACCTTTTCGTTTATAGTTCGCAATATTTTTTCTGTTTAAATTAAAACTAGAAAGATAAGTGCCGGGTCGATATTGAGTAGTTTGACCGTCAGGATACTTAATATGACCATAGATATAGCGAAATATTAGCATGGCGATAAAAATACTGACCGCGATAATAATTCCCTTGATGATTTTCTTTTTCATAATTTAGGATCTCCGTGTGCAATACACTAGAATAAGAACTTAGAAATGTTATCATGAGCTGTTATTTTAATTAGTAAAAAATACGTAAAATTAGCATATGATTTTTAATCAGTACTTAACTTATTTTGAGATAAGTAGTAAATGCTAGCCAACTATTATCTATTAACTGATGAGTCCGCTAATCCTAAAATGACAAATTATCTGATTATTACTATCGCCCTAGCTTTATTTCTTATTATTATAATCTTCATATTTAAAGCAATTTCATCACGGCAAGGACAGAGTAAAGGTCTCCTGGATAATAAATTGCACGCCTGTTTAGGAAAATATAATTGCGTTTGCAGTGAGTTTAATAGTGAACCGAAAGTGTATGTTAAGCCATTGCAGGCGATCGGCACTGTAAATGAAATAGAGCATATACAAAATATAATTCAGCAAATGAATGGCGAAGTTGTTTTTCATAATAGCCATTATGTGTCAGCTACTTTTAAATCAAAATGGTTTCGATTCGTTGACGATTTTGAGCTTAGAATTGATGTTAAGCTGAGATTGATTCAGCTTAGATCAGAGTCACGAGTTGGTCGCAATGATTTCGGTGTGAACCGAAAACGAATAGAACGATTTTGTGAATACTATAATAGTTAGTTTGGCAACTTAGTTAAGCTAAAATTACTATTAAAGAGCCACAAAGATTATATGTACTAATACAAATGAAAACTGGCTGGATTCTGCTAGAATAATGAATAGTTAGCGAGGATTGATGTATACGATCAATTTTAACATATTCTAATATAATCAGCTCTTAATTGTTTTGGACTTATTTTATGACCGCAAAGAAGATGTCGTCAATAAATTGTTTCGTGTTTTTTGTTGTTTTCCATTTTGCTACCGCAGTTTCCGCAGAATCAGTAAAAAATATTGAAACAAGCGCATTTTTGCCTAATAACAATCTAATTTTGGAGATGCCGATTGTAGAACTTGGCCCTAGTGGTGTGCGAGTTTTAGCGAAGTATTTGAATCGAATACCCTTAATGAATGTCGAAAAAGGAATTTGGATAGAAAGCTATAGTCTCATTAAATATAAAGTCCTGAAGGCAGAAATTGGTTACTTCAAGTATGATACATTGTCATTTTTGTTAGTCATTAAAAGGCCAGCAAAAGATTCGGGAATAAAAATAAATAACTTAAATAGTCCTTTTTCTAGGGGATTCATGCTGTTTACCCTTGATGGCCATAAGCCAGTAAAAAATAAGATACACTACAAAATTCAAAGCTATCGCGCTGTTACTAATAGTAAGTTAAAATAGGTGCCCTATACTTATTAATATGTATTATGTCAAAATTTGAGTTAGACGCGCGACTGAAGAGTGACTGTATTGTTCTTGCCGAGTCAGACATCAGTTTGTTATTGCTAATGAACAATGTTTACTACCCCTGGTTGATCATAGTTCCAAAAACTAATGAAATCGAGTTTAGCAATCTTCCAGAGAGCTTGCAGCATCAGCTGCTTAGTCAAATTAATGCCGTATCCAAGCTTATTCTTAATGAATACCATGCGGACAAAATGAATATTGCAACTATTGGCAATATCGTGGCGCAATTACATATTCATGTAGTAGGTCGTTTTAAAACTGACCCGGCATGGCCTGGGGTTGTCTGGGGGGCTAGTGAGACTAAGCTATACAAAAATAAACAAATAGATCTATTTAGACATCAAATTCAGAATTATATTTCAGATCAATTTAATTTGGTTAATCTTTAGTTTAATTATATTTGTTAAATTTAGTTTCAAATCTAAAACCCATTTTTCCATGTCTAATATTTTTTACATTCGTGTAAGATTTGATAAATTTATACGAATATATAATTTTATTTGTTAGGATGTCACATCTATTGTTTATTCTCAGAGACAAGCAACATGGAAATTACAATTTACCAGATTGATGCCTTTGCTAATTCAGTTTTTGAAGGCAATCCTGCGGCAGTTTGTCCTTTGGATGCTTGGCTGCCGGATTCAGACTTACAAAACATTGCTCTGGAAAATAATTTATCAGAAACTGCATTTTTTGTTAAGGTAAATGAATTTTACGACTTACGTTGGTTTACACCTAGTTGTGAAGTGGATTTATGTGGCCATGCTACATTGGCAAGTGCTCATGTCATATTTTCTCATATTGATGATTTCGCGGAAGAAATTCAATTTAAAACTCGTTCTGGAATATTAGGAGTTGTAAGAATTGGCGATCGTATACAAATGGATTTCCCAAGAGTCTTTCCTGTCGTTTGTGAATTGCCAGCTTTTTTAGGGCAGGCTTTTACCGAGAAACCAGTCGAATGTTTTAAAGCGGAAGACTATGTGTTGTTGTTTGACGATGAGGAGAAAATCATTAATGCTAACCCAAATTTGCAGTTATTGTTAAAGTGTGAATTACGCGGTGTTTCAATCTGCGCCAAAAGCAAAAGCTATGACTTTGTGACTCGTTTTTTTGCGCCCAAATATGGTATAAATGAAGATCCCGTCACTGGATCTGCTTTCACTTATTTAGCGCCACTCTGGTCGGAACGTTTAAATAAGAGTAATTTGTTAGCGAAGCAGGTTTCGCAACGAGGTGGAATTGTTGAAATCGAATTAGAACAAGATCGGGTGAAAATAGCAGGAAAATGCGCTGAATACCTACAAGGCGTTATTTCGATTTAAGACGGATAGTTTTACATTAAGCGGGGGTTCATTTAGCGCGTGCTTAAATTGAAGTTCACTTCTATAGCTTATTAACCGAGGATAATATGAAAAAAATTGCAAGACGACAATTTTTACTAGGTGCTGCTGGTGCCCTAATCGCGAGTAGCTGCAATAGCTCCTCTAAATCTGTTTCACAATTACTGCCCACACCTGCAGAAGTTGAAGGTCCTTTTTACCCGATCACAGCACAAAAAGACAAGGATTTTGATTTGACTCAGATTAGCGGTCAATCAGGAACAGCCAAAGGCAAAATAGTGACAATTCAAGGAAGAGTCGTTGATACCTCAGGCCAAGCAATTGAAGGTGCAAGCATCGAGCTTTGGCAAGCAAATGCTGTAGGTCGTTACCGGCATCCACATGATCCGAATAAAGCTGCTTTAGACCCAAATTTCCAGGGCTGGGCTATTGTACTTAGCGGTAAGCAAGGTGGTTTTAAATTTAAGACTATTGTTCCCGGTGCCTATCAGGCTTCTGCTGATTGGATTCGACCGCCTCATATACATTTTAAAATATCAAAGCAGACATACCACGCGATTATAACGCAAATGTACTTTCCTGGTGAGGCGCTTAATACGAGTGATTTGCTATTATCGAAGAAAAATCTAGCTGAGCAAAAGCATATGATCGCCAAACAAGATAAGAAGGATAAAACGAAATATTTGTATTCAATCATATTAAGTAAAGTATAAGCAATTACTTGCTAGCTAATGCAGCAATAAGTACAAAAAATAGGTGCAAATTAGATATATGTGACTAAAATCTAAGTACCTATATAAATTAAGTCGTGGTGTGTTTTTTAGGGAATTCATAAACTAACTTTAAAAGAGTTAATATCACGAATCTAAAAGAACAAAATGATTTAGAAAAAACGAAATAGAAAAATACGCACAACGTTATTTAACGCTTAAGAGTAGATGCAATTGGCCCGATGAATTATTGAATGGAAACGATTTGAGTCCGAATAAAGGAATTTTAATTTTTAATTCCTTTGTAGTAGATCGAGGGCCAGATGAAAATTTCATAGGCTGCTGGTTAACTCGGACAAAAAAGTTTTTTCAATATGCGGTTCAAGTGGATCCCAATACACATCATCTTAATAAGGTCGATACTTGGAACGATATCACCGATGCAACTCAGGTGTCTGCCAAAGAGCCCGGAGTAGGTGAAACCTTTGGTTATTTAGCATTTGAAGTTTTAAAGAAATTAAAGTAGTTATTTCTAAAAAGTCGTATCTGAGCTTAATGGATAAAATTTTAAATTACCTTTGCGTTTCGGATACTATCTCAAGTTCCGGGCGACCGAAAATCGAGGAATTCTCGAAAATACATAACGCGGGCTTTCAGCTGGTGATTAATCTTGCTATGCCTAGTTCTGACAAGTTGTTAGCTAAGGAAGTGCAAATAATTCTAGATCTGGGGATGTTTTATTTCCAAATAGCGGTTCCTTTTGATAACCCTAAACCTATGCATTTAAGAAGTTTTTTTAGTTTAATGCGTTTGTTTGAGGGAAAAAAATGCTGGATTCATTGTAGCAAAAATTATCGAGTTTCTGCCTTTCTTTATCAATATTTTCGTTTAGTCCTAGGTTACAACAAAGAAAAGTGCTCTCATGTTTTGCTTGATTCATGGTTGCCAAATGAGATTTGGAGCCGATATATGCAATTAGAGATACAAGATATTGGAGTGTGAGTGAAACAGAGTAAAGCGATAAACAATGAAATATGTTAATAATATTTATTGTATTAAGCGAACTATTAAGCCTAGTAGTGATTACTAAAAAACTAATTGAGTGTGCAAGTAATTACCTGTTTCAGAACACTTGCCTTAGCGCCACCTTTGATTGTGCTTGGGCTGGCATTTATCGCTGAAATTTGGCCGATTGCAAAACTTCTAGTTGCGATTAGACTAAAGATGGTAATCAAGATTAATTTAAAATATAGGTACTTCATAGTCTTTGTCCAGTTGTGCTCATTGTGTCGCTTTTGGTCGCCAAGACGCATTGAAGGGTTCATTGGATTGATTAAATATTAAGCAATAAAATAGAAAACTTTGAATAAAAATAAAATAAAACTACATCGTTGGCAGACTGATTTTTCAGATGTAGCTGAGCTGTATTTTGAAAAGTTAATCAATGAAGACTGTAATTTGTCGTTATTATTTAAAGACGGCAATGGGCTTTGTTATACAATCCAATTCAAAACAATCGGACCTTATATGGTTGTTGATGAAGCTTATCGATCCGAATATTGGCAAAACAAGGAGCTTGGTTTGGGTTGGAGCTTTGAGGTTGCTAACTCAGCGTTTATCAACTATTTTGCGCATGAATCACTACTCGAAAGGCAAGCAAATATTCGGCATTTAGTCATTGCCAGCATGGACGTAATATTCGAGGTGCTAGCAGTAGAGTATCCACTTGTTTTTGTAAGTGAAGAGTTAGAATCAAAATAGGCAACAGCTTACTATGTTACTGTTTAATCACTAACATTTTCATCAGGTTTTGCTTTGATTTTTTCCTAAGGTTTCTTCAGAAAGGCTTCAGTCTAATATCTTTCTATCCTGTTACAGTAAATTGAGACTTTCAAAGGGGATAATAAATGAAATATAAGACATTACTAATAAGCGGTTTATTCTTAATAGTATTTAGTTCACATGCAAAAACAACTAAGAATATTTCATCAGGCGCAGATTCTGCACATTTAGAATTACAAAAAGTATCTGATACAGTATATGCGATTGTTGGACCGTTAACGCAGCGATCAGCGAAAAACTTAGGAAACAATGCGACTTTTGGTTTTGTTATTACCAAGCAGGGTGTTGTCTTAATAGATTCTGGAGGTGGATTTAAAGCGGCGAAAAAAATTCATAATCTAATTAAAACTGTAACTAAAAAGAAAATCAAGATTGTCATAAATACAGGGGGGCAAGATCACCGTTGGTTTGGCAATGACTATTTTAAAATGCGAGGGGCAAGTATTATTGCGTCAAAAGTTGCAGTCGCTGATCAAAAAAAGCGAGCGAATTTTCAATATACCAGATTGGCGAATTTAATTGGCGATAAGAATATTGCAGGCACTAAAAATGTTTTTGCGGATATATTATTTGACAAGAAATATAAATTTAGTTTAGGTGGGATAGAATTTGAAATTATGCACTCAGGCCATGCCCATACACCAGGCGATAGTTATGTTTGGATGCCAAAAGAAAAGATAGTTTTCTCAGGCGATATTATTTATATGGAAAGAATGTTGTCAGTCGGATCCATGTCAAATGCTAAATCTTGGATAAGTGCTTACAGTGAGTTGATTAAGTTAAAACCCAAAATAATTATTCCAGGTCACGGCCATGCGGCTGGAATAGCAAAAGCGAATAAAGATACTTTTGAATATTTAAACTTTATCTACAATGGTATGAAAAAGTTGCACCAATCAGGACTGACTGAGGAAAAAGTAAGTACACTCGATCAGTCGAAATATAAATATTTGAAAGCATACGATCAGCTAAAAGGCAGAAATGCGCTTAAAGTCTTTATGGAATTAGAATTCGACTCAATGCAATAATCAATATGTAATCGTAGAACTCAGTGCATCTCAGAATGAGATCACTGTGATGTATTCATTCTTTTTCTTCTGTATAACACTTGAGCTTGAGCGATAAAAATGGCAAGCCTCTAGTTTTATGCCAAGTTTTTTGATTTTTTTCTATTTTTAAACTATTTACGCCATGATCTTCATACATGTTGAAGTTGTCTAACAATAGCGACTCTTTCGGAATGCCTTGCTGGATTTAATTTGCTAAACTGTTTAAGAAAGCTCTGAATAATTCGTCCCTGAATTATCAGGGCATGATAAGAAAAAAGTGCGATCGATTTAGGCGACACTTCCCTGTGTCGTAGGAATTCTTGAATTATTCAGAGGTTCCTTAATGTGCGAAAAACAAATTTTAGGAATAGTGTGAGTAAAGAATCGAAAGGATTGTTATATGGTTTATTGGGAATAGTGACCTTTAGTCTCACCTTGCCGTTTACTCGTATTGTCATTCCTTATATGGACCCTATTTTTATTGGCTTAGGTCGTGCTGGTTTTGCCTCTTATGTTGCAATAGTATTGTTACTATTGTTTAAAGCACCGTTGCCCACGCGGCGGCAGTTCTTGGCGTTAATAGTTGTTTCCTTAGGTGTTGTAATAGGTTTTCCTTTGCTTTCTGCGTTAGCTATGCAGACTGTACCGGCTAGTCATGGTGGAGTCATGCTTGGCTTATTACCACTAGCGACTGCGGTAGCGGGAGCCCTGATACACAAGGAAAAACCCTCATCTGTATTTTGGATTAGTGCTTTAATAGGAAGTGGCATTGTTATAAGTTACAGTTTGTTACAAAATAATTCGTCTTCAGGATCGTATCTTAAACTTGGTGATTTTTATTTACTTGGTTCTATTGTTGCAGCAGCAATTGGTTATGCAGTTGGTGGTGGTCTGTCTAAACAGCTCGGTGCATGGCAAGTGATCTGTTGGGCTTTAGCTATTTCAGCGCCATTTGTTTCAATTCCTGTTTTTCTTCTCCTACCGGAGAGCACTGGCTCTATACCAAGCATAGTATGGCTTAGTTTTGCTTATCTAGTCTTAGTAAGTCAACTCGGTGGGTTTTTTCTTTGGAATAAGGGTTTAGCTTTAGGGGGGATAGCGAGAGTAAGTCAAATTCAACTTGTCCAACCGTTTTTGACCATTCTTTTTTCTGCACTATTGATCGGTGAGGAAATTGAAACCCTAAGTGTAATCTTTGCCATCGCAATTGTCTCGACTGTCCTTATTAATAGACGCACGAGTGTAAAAATAAGTTGATCTCAATTATAAAATGTCAAGAAATATGTTTTGGAATATGTATAATTTACAATTATAAAAAGAGGTTTATTGCGGTAAAATATCGATGATGCCAAGTAAAGGTGTTGATAATTCAATCAAGGTTAAGTCTTGAATAAGAGCCTGCCAATATTGTTTACCTGCGTGCTAGTAATATTTAGTGCGTGCACAAGCAGTGATAAGGATATTCCATTAGCGCTATACAAAAATCTTCTTATTGGAGAGGTATTCCCGTCTAATAATGTTTATATCTATCGTTTTGTTAAGTCAGATCCGGAAGAAACTAAAGGTGTTAGTTCGTTTCAATTTTATTTAATGACGAATAATCCAAACCCAGCAAAAATTGAAGTGAGGTCAGCCGAATATCACGATTACTACAAAAATATAAAATTTGATAAATTGGAGCCGGGACTAAGTGGTTTTTTTTCACTTTTTGATAATTATGGGGATTTTGTTCAGTATAAAGTCAATGGCCAAATCAAAAAAAATACACTTATTTTTTCATTGTTGAAATATGAAGTAAACAGAGTAGTGCCATTACAAGGCTCACGAACGCCGAACAAGCAAGAGGTAAGTCGAGCTAGTAAGTGGCTGACGGCGTGGTATAAGCATTATGAAAAAATATACGGCTTCCCGTATTCTGAAGAACGTGATCAAATTGGTAGGCCAGATACAATTCTAAACGCTCAACGGATTGTCGCATTTCACATAGATCAATCAGAAATTAGTGCACAGATTTCGAAGTGGAATACTCACAGTATTAGCTATCATGGCAAAATTTGTTTCATCGTCGATGTATTTCGTAAAAATAAGCAAGTGCTTAGTTTTGATAAATGCTATTCGTACGGGGCTTTATAAGATCAGCGTGTAAATTGGAAAATAAATAGGAACTTTTTACAATTGTAGAGCTGGCAATAGACATCAGCATTTAGAGTAAGAATTTTTCTCACATGCGACTCTTAAGCTGATATAGGGATATTCCGCTTAGAATCGAAAGCCACAGTTTTACCCAAAACCCAGGAACTAAAGCATGATACTCTTCATCTGTTTTGCAATAAGGCGATCTCAGCAAAACATTATAGGGTGCCGCGGCACCTAATCGCTACAGGCGAATAGGTTTAATGCGTCGGAAAACGAATATTGGGGCAATTTCCATAGTTAGGCGTTTTATTGATAAGCCTATTTATAAAAATTAATTAGAATTTATTAATAAAGATATTACTCCTACGCAAAGCAAAGAGTGCGCTTCACTTTGTTAGAATCTATTTTTTAAGCATTCCTATTTTTATTAATTTGTGACAAAGATTTACATATCAAATTCTAAGTCACTGATCAGTTTTTTAATCCCAGCCTTAGCGCACTCTTCATCTGTTACGCCACTAGGCGCTCCACTTACGCCAATCGCTCCAAGTAGTTTACCACCGACTTTAACGACGACGCCGCCTGAGCCCATCATTACGCCATCGACTCTGCTGACTGGAGACTTAGCTATTTGTTTTAATTGACTTGTGTTGACACTAAAATTAGCTGCGGTATAGGCTTTTAATATACTGACACGCGTAGCAAAAGGTGCCGCTATTGTGTCGCGTAGCGTTACTTGCACTAATCCATTTCGATCTACAACTGTGGCAGCAATTTGGATGCCTTTTTTACGACAGGTTTTTATAGCAGCTTGCGCAAGTTTGGTTGCCGTCTCTAGTGAAAGTCGGGTAATAGAAACGGTTGATATTGCTTTTTTCGAAGTATCTTTTTTAGTAGCAAAGGAATGAAAAGTTAGGCTCATTATAATTGTCAAAATTGAAATCGAAATTGTCTTTCTCATGGTAAATACCTGTTCTATCTGTTTGGAGGATGATTTGTGTAGTAATAGTGATCTTATCTCGCTGAGACCTTGTGATCCAGCTTTTAAAAAGTATGCTATCTAATCTGTATTCGGGCAATGGCTTTAAGTACAGTATTATCGTGTGATTACCACTAATTCGACTGTGCGAATGCGCACTAATAATTGGATCAGGCCGGAATTTATCATTGAATGCAAGAGCTTACCCTAAGTTTATAGCGAAGAGGTGTTATGAGCGCTAGAGGCGAAGAAATACAGATTCTTTTTATCTACCCAAAATTTGGCTTCTTTATACGATAGATGTAAATATGGAGTTTATACTTTACTGAAAACAATTGTTATGGAAATTAAAGTTTTTTTATTGGCGATGTCGTAAAGCCAGAGCTACTAAACGATTCTGCGAATTGCCGACATGGCATTATCCTTAAAAAATTTCCTCTAAACCAGAGAATAGTTTTTTTCATATAGGTGCCGTTAACGTGGATATATTCACTGATTTTGCATTGCGCTTTAATCGTCAAATTTTGTACACTAGTGTCATCTTAAATTAAATATACTTCAAAAGTGTCGTGATAGTTCATCCCACTAATGGGATCTAATATACATAGGACTGTTCATGACTTATGATCAAGGATATTGGCATACAGATAATTGTAATGATCAGGGGATTAGTCAGAATAATACGGGAACAGATATCGCAGCCTAAGAGAATTCCAAGATCTAGGAGTTAAAGGTGTGTCATGGGGTAAGCAGCCTTGGTGGAAGTTTTGGTAAGCCCTGAGACATATCACTCAAACTGACGTGCCGCGTAAATACGCGGCATCTAATGGCAGTAATATTACTGCTTACTTTCTTGATTCATTCTCTTCCACAAATATCCGAGAGCCAGTAGAGCAGGAATAATAAGTATAACCACTACCATAGGCACACTCGATTTAACTATTTCTACATTAAAAGCGTATACTGTAATAACATCGGATAGATCCGTCAATAGCCTAACAATTAACATTGCAAATAATGCTTTGTGACTCTTAAGGAATAAAGCAACAACTATCCCAAGCACTACTGTTACATTCCTAGTAATGTAAAGTTGTGTCACATAATCTAATTCGGAAATACCGGGTATAAAATTACCTGGGTTCATAATTGTACCAGCCGCGAAGAAAAGTACTAAAAAAATTTGTATGAGCACGATTATCCATACCCAAATGGATAAGAAGTTTTTGGTTTGATCACTTATATTATTCATGATTTTAGCCTTTGTTGTTTAAGAGTTAGAATTTTCCGTTGTTGTTTTTCCATTTGCTACGCGATGGAATAGCCTCTGTGGTGTCCCAGTGCTCAACAATTTTTCCATCCATTAGGCGATAGAGATCAAAGAAGGCAGAAGGGATTTGGTTTGCACAGCCTTCACATACAGATAGAACAAAATTACCCTCAGCTAAAACACGATGGCATTTCTCGTATTTGATAGAAATTGGACCATCATTGGGAGGCTTTGATAGGGCGTCGGACAATTTGCTTAGGTCATCACCAAATTGTGGATTATGCTCCGCATACTGCTTCTGATTTATATAATCTTCCAGCCTTTCAAAATGACCTTGGATAAGTGCGTCGTGAACAAATGATTGAATCACCATGCGGTTGCTTTCTGTTTTATCATAATCGATCACTTTGGTTTCACCATCGACCATGGAGTGACCAGAGATATTAGGCCCTTTTCTTTTCTGAATATTATCCCAATGCTCCACAGCTTGACCGTTTTCAAAGCGAAAGATTTCGAAGCCTATATTTCGCGTGGCAAAGTCGTACTCTGTATGGGCAAAGACAAAATCACCATCTTCAAAAACTCGTACTATATTTACTTTCGGCGATGTTTTGGATAGACGCTTAAATAGTTCTGCTAATCCTTCGCTGCCTTCATGAGTCTGCGGGTTATGTTGTATGTATTTTTCTTCATTAACGATAGCTACGGATGCTGATTCGCCAGTTTCTATTCCTTTCAGTAATTTACAAATATCTTCTTTTTTATTAGGCTTCATGATGATTTATTTTTATAGCTAACGGCCGACGCGGTACGCGGCGTCCCAGTGAACGGTAGCGAACTATCTTGAGAGTATTGTTATCGGTCAGTTTCTTTCCCATTGTCTGTTAGTGTCTTTCCTTCACTATTTTATCCAATTTCTTGTTAGTAGAGCTTTGTAATCTTCTTCATTCTTCTTGCTGATGAATTATTATCTATTATCAGATAGCCTTGTTCAACCTAGATTAAT
>QIKQ01000263.1 GCA_003233075.1 Gammaproteobacteria bacterium | reverse complement strand
GTTTCAATTATTGTAATCTATAATTTGAGTATACTGAAAAAAGCTAATAATACCTTTTGGGTTAGCGTTGCATGTATTTTAGGACCCATTGCGATTCCGATGGTTTTGTTTGCAAGTCGCAGACGGTAGAGGCAGAAATGAAAAAACTACTTTTTATTTATAATGCAGATTCCGGTTTATTTAATACATTAACCGATATCGCGCATAAAATATTTTCTCCGAAAACCTACAGCTGCCAATTGTGTCAAATAACGCATGGCAATTTATCAATGCGTGATAATTGGAAGCAGTTTATGAGTGAAATATCGATTCCGGTTGAATACTATCATCGAGACGAGTACGAAAAAATGAAAAATGATGATAGTCATCTTTACCCTAAAGTAGATTACCCCTGCGTATTGCTTGAAGACAGGGAAATTGTTTCTGAATTTATATCGAGTGAAGGCATTAGCCACGCCAAAGATGTTGCTGAGCTTGCGAATATAATAAATAATAAACTTGGTGAAATTACTCAGCAGTAGTATGAAAAAAATAAAGGCAATTTGTTTTGATTTATTTAATACCCTAATTGATGTCGCCAGTGCAGCTGAGCATATTGGTAAGCACACTGCTGATATTTTTAATATTGATCGCGTGATCTGGACTGATGCAGTATTTTCAGAGTTACACGAAATTAGAAAACCGACAGAACATTTTACTGTTATTAAAACCTTGGCTCATAGTATTGACTCGGATATTTCCGATGATCTAATTCGTTATGCGGTTGATTTACGTCAGGCGCGATTTGATTTTGCGTTTGAGAATGTAAAAGCGGATGTAATAGAAACTTTAGGCAAGCTGAAGAAAAATGATTATAGTTTGGCTTTAATTTCCAACGCCTCGACTGCAGAAGTTACTGCTTGGTCGGATTCGCCTTTAGCGAAATTTTTTGATTCAGTTATTTTTAGTTGTAAAGTGGGTACAGCGAAACCAGAAAAGAAAATTTACTTAAGCGCTCTTAATAGCTTGGATTTAAAACCAAGTGAATGTTTATTTGTCGGTGACGGTGGCAGTAATGAGCTACAAGGCGCAAAGGCAGTAGGATTAACAACTATTATGATTAATCAATACGTGAGTCACTTGCCTGAAGACAGATTGAAAATACGACGGCAATACAGCGATTACGAAATTTCTAGATTGCCCGAGTTGTTAAAGATCATTTGCCTTTAGCGGATGTAATAAGGCTCTTTGTAGCCCGGCTCTTTACGCGCGCAGGGAGGCGTGTGGTAGAGCAACGCAGGAGCAGTTGCCGAGAGCCGGGAATGGTTTAAATTCAATTCTAGTTTATAGCTTATTAGTTTAATTAAAAAAAGGTGGGGTGCCAAGAAATACGTGTTCAATTGAATTAACTTCTTCCCCGGCTCTGAAGAGCCGGGCTACTAATTAATGCTCTTACAACGAGAAATTGTTATTTTGAAGAGCCTATTTCGCTGTGAGCTGTTTCTAATACTTTGAGAGCTAGATCGTTGTACTCTTTCTTGAAGCTTTCAAGAAAATGGCCTGCCGCAGGAGTATAGTAATCAAAGGGATCAATGCCATCTTTGCGTTCAATTTCCATAAATTTCGATTGTAGTTCCTGCATGCGTTTAATCATTTCTTGCTTGGTCATATTCCGTCTCCAAAAACCTGCATTGACTGTCTGCTGTGTGTGTGTGGTAGGCTAAATCTACCATTTTTAAGTTCGTTCTACTGCACCAGTTTGCAGTCAACTCTTTAAAATCCGGTCCCGCTTTATAATCTGATCCTAGGGTTCATTGAGCGCTATTATACCTGCGCTAGATTGGAAGATATATTAGAATTCTATAATACTTTTTAATATATCCATAAGTGGATATCGATAAAAACTTAAGAAACAATAGCTTATAATCAAGTTAGCAAATTCGAAAAGATCGCGAACTTGCCAAATTGGTTTGAAGTCCACTATGAAATTAAAGGAATAAACGATATTCTAGGTGGCCTAACACTTAGATCTTAAAACTTCTAACCTAATATACGACTATTTCACAAAGTTAAAAAAATATCATTTGTAGAATCGGAGATCATTTGTTTAAGTCAATATTAATGTCGATAGTTGAACTCGGCGGCTATCCTAGTTTTTCTGAATTGTACAAGCAGTGTGGATACGAAATTATTGAAGTGACTTCAATGCGTAAGGCAAGGATTGAATTAAAAAGCAAGCAACCTAAAGTGATTGTAACCGAATTTAATTTTCAATCGGACTTTCGCGATAGAACCAGTAGCATAGAAACTTTAATGGCGAGCTTGCAAGCAAAAGATCAGCGTCCAATTATTATTGTTTTCTATGAAAAGGAATTTGCCCATCAATACGAAAAAGTAAGCTCTCGATTTAAGATTGACTACAGTTTAAGTTATCCAATTGAGAAATCTCAAATGCAAAAAATTTTAATGGCTATAGAGATGTAGAGATCGAAATATCTAAATGAAATCAAAACAAAAATCACGATCAATAATTGACTTTTAATTTGATCGCACCTAATAACGATCAATCGCTAATGAATGATTTTCCCTTTCGCGCGGATTTTTTACTAGATTGGATGAAAATTCATCCCGCTGCAAAGAGAATCAGGTAAATATAAATTAATATTGAAGGAGCTAATATGACAAAAGCAATATCAAATGAAGCATTGGATATCATTTTTCGACAAGCGCGATCTCACAATGGTTGGAAATCTTCTGAAATCAGCGATGAACAATTGCAAGCTTTATACGATTTAATGAAAATGGGGCCGACTAGTGCTAATGCAAGCCCGGCTCGAATTGTTTTTCTAAAATCGAATGAGGCAAAGGAAAAGCTCAAGCCGAGCATGGATGCTGCTAATGTAGAAAAAGTGATGTCTGCGCCAGTCGTCGCAATTATTGCAATGGATATGCAGTTTTATGATTTATTGCCTAAGCTTTTTCCGCACGATGATGCACGATCTTGGTATGCTGGCAAAGACGAGAAAATTTTAGAAACGGCGTTCAGAAATAGTAGTTTGCAAGGCGCTTACTTTATCATTGCGGCACGTTGCGTAGGTTTGGATTGCGGTCCTATGTCTGGTTTTAATACTGAAAAATTAGAGCAAACATTTTTTCCGGATGGTCGATTTAAAGCTAACTTTGTTTGCGCCATTGGCGAAGGCGAAAACTCAAAGCTTTTCCCTCGACTGCCAAGATTAGAATTTAATGAGGCGTGCCAAATTATTTAGCCACTATTTAGCTAATTTGTGCGTTAGTATATAAAGTATGATAATTTAGTGTTCTAATTATGTAATCTTTGAATTCGTACTTGATTTAACGTATTGATAATAGCGATAATAAACATTATTGGGGATACGATTGAGTATTTTTATATTAAAAATATTACTATTGAAGTATTAACACAGTATATAAGAGCCTATTCAGAATCAAACGTTGTATAAATGGGCAATGTTAAGAAGAATAATCATTGAGTTGAAAGTAGAAATTATATGGCGAATTTGAGATTACGGTTAGTTGTCTTAGGGATACTTGGTGCTATTGTAGGCATTTTATTCGCCTATATATTAATGGCAATGACTTCGTCGCCGGGTATTGGTTTTCATTTTGACTACATTGATGTTTGGCTAAAAGCGGGCGCCTATTTCAGTACGAAAGGCGGGTACTCGAGTATTTATTTTAAATTAATGTTTGGTGCTGTTTTTGGTATGGCCGCATTTATGTTTATCGCCGCCTTTTTATTGGGCCGCACTGATATTGCAAATCAAAAAGCGCTGTATGCTGAAATAGATTTAAATAGCCGATTTCTCGTCAAGCAGAGAAATAAAGAAACTTTAATGATTGGCATCGGTTTTTTGGTCTGTGTTGGTTTAATATTATTCGCATTTCGTTGGTTACATGCCGGTATTGAAAGTCATGATTATCTGCGGGGTGGAAGTGGTAACCCCATACCTGGAACGACTCTCATTGTAACTTTTGTTTTTAGCGTCGCCTGCACTTACGGCGCGTTAATTTCAATTATCGCTGTTGTCCGTTATGGCAAGTATAGCCATGTACCGATTGAATTTAGGAATGACTCTATTCATTTTTTCCAGAGTTTCTATGGCTTGCCGATTATGATGATTGATCGTCCTGTCGAAGTAAGCCTAAAGGATGCAGAAATAGATTTTGACTCTCAAAGCGGTAAGTCATCTATTTATGTTTATGATTTTGAGGATAAAATTGCGATTTCACCAAAATTTGAGTTTGTAAATGGTTCCTTTGATGAGCTCGCTGACTACTTGGAAAAATTTGCAGTGGAAGAAGATTAAAAGTAATTTCATTCTTGGTGACGGGTAAGCCTTGCTTAATAATAAAAAATAAGTACGCGCAAATAGATAATAAAGCAGCTAGATAATAGATTCAGCTTACCCCGCAGCTTGCTGCGGACACAACCCATTGGGGGTTTCCAAAGGGGGAGAATGGAGTTATCCGCCTTTAGTCGCCCGTGCGAATTCACTTCGCGCGGAGCGAAATCTATTAGGAAAAACTACCCCGTCCGCTTGCGGCGGGGTAGTTTATTAGTTTTTAGCTAGGAAACACAAAATATGCAGATCATTGCGACTAGTTTGTTTTATCTGTGCGTTAGACTTGATGGCGATAGATTAAATTCATACGTCAGAATCGATTATAAGAATGCAAATTAGATTTCTATTAAAATTTCTTTCACCCAATCGATATAAGCTTTTAGTATTGATGTTGCTAAGTAGCATGCTGTTCATTCAATCCGAAGAGAGATATATCGACAAGCCAAATCCGCATGGAAAATTACACCTTGTTCATGAGCATCGTTATGGCAAACCTTTTGTTTACTATCTAAAAAGAGAAAAATTAGACGCTAAAATTTATTACGATTCTGTCGCGTATAATTTACTTATAGCTTATAGTGTGACTTTGTTGTTGCAAGTTTTAGTATTACTTGCTTTCCGCGTAATCAAAGCGCCTTCACTGAAACACAAAAGTGTCGCATTACTAATACTTGTTTCAATTATATCTTTGCCTTATCTTATTGTTTATATTTTTGGACAGACCTTGCTAAATAATTCTGTAATCGCCCGAAATTTTTGGCAAGTCAAAGCGCTAACCTATTTAAAAATTAGTCCGAACAGATTAAGTTTCGATGACATGGATTTCCCCTTAAAAGAGGCGGCGCATAATAAAGACTTAAAAATGATACGTTTATTATTAGCGCGGAGCGCGGATATTAATATGGCTAACAAATTAGGCGAAACAGCTTTACATATAGCTGTGCGGGAAAATGCGATTTACATAGTCCAAGAGTTATTAAAAAATGGGGCGAATGTCAATGCGCGTAATTCAGTTGGAGATGCTCCCTTACACTACGTAGACCACATTAAAATTGCTAAATTATTATTGCTCAGTAAGGCGAACCCAAATAAAATGAATAATAAAAAGCAAACGCCGATTTTTTTGGTTGGTAATCCGCAAGCAAAAGCATTGATTTTACGTCAGGGTGGCAATGTTAATGCCGTGGATTTAAATGGTAATAGCGCCTTGCATTTTGTTAGAAAACCAGAAGAAGCTGCGGTGTTGATTGCTGCGGGCGCAAAAGTAAATAAAAAAAATAAACTCGGTAAAACCGTTTTACATGAAATAGTTCCACAAGACAAAGTGACCGTATTTCTTTGGGCACCTAAACTCGCCAGAGAGCTTATTAGACGTGGCGCAAATGTAGACATTCTCGACAAGCAAGGCATGTCTGCCTTGCATTACAGTATTCAAAATTGCAATCCTAGATCTAAATTCATATCGACATTAGAAACAGGTAGGCTGTTATTTAAGGCATCTCGAAGTGCTCGAGCGCAATATAAGGCAAAAAAATATTCGGCTACTTTAGCCACATTAATAAATGCCGATAAAGATAAATGTTGGCGGCGCATCTCCAGGAAATAGTCTATATTTAGTGATGAAATAGTTAGTTTTCCGACTTATAAATCGAATTCGTTTTGCATTGCTGTGGTTCAGCAAGCATTCAGATTAATTGTCTATACTAATTGCGAATACTGCTGCAAGCTTGATTTAATAGTTAGTAGTGCTAAAAAAATTATCTTGATTATTATAAAATCTAGCATGCGAATTACAGGCTGAAAAGTGGACTTTCTATAGGCTTAAACCAGGAACCGCAAATATTAACTGTCAATACAAAGGGGCAGTTTTAATATTTTAAAAAAGTCTTCGGGGGCTTAAATGAAAAAATTTTTATTATTGTTTTTATTATTTCTATCTCCAATTGTTTCAAGTTTTCCATCTGATACCTACGGCGCGATTGCGTATAATGCCGGTTCTGACCGATATGGTTATTCCAGTGGTTACAAAAATAAGTATTTGGCCAGAGCAGCTGCACGAAGGCGTTGTGGCCATAATTGCGTTGTCGTTGTTTGGTTTAAAAATGGATGTGGTGCCTTGGCAACAACTGTTAGGGTTAGGGGTCACCGTAAAGGTTACGCGGGCCGCTGGGCGAAATACTCTTCAGTTGCAAGAAGCAGGGCGCGAAGTAAGTGTCGGCGAATGAATGGTCGAAGCTGTATCGTTCGAAAATCGATATGTTCTTGGAGCCGGTCTGATTACAGGGGTAATCGATCTGATTATAATCCCAGTTCAAGATATCCACGTAATAATGACTCTCGAAATAAATACGGTGCGATAGCCTATAACCCAAGCTCACAACGAGCAGGTTCTGCTAGTCATTACCGAAGTCAACGGCAAGCTAATCGTGCGGCCAAACGAAAATGTGGCTATGGTAACTGTCGAATTGTAGTTCGTTTTAGAAATGCTTGTGGCGCGTTGGCGCGTGGCCGGAGTAAATACGATCGCCATCGTCATATTTACGCGGGTGGCTGGTCAGTCAATCGACGCACTGCTCGGTCAAAAGCACGCCGAGCTTGTTATCGTCGTGGCGGACGTAGCTGCCGAATCTTAAAAACCACGTGCAGTAAATAGTAATATTCTTTAGTTGTTTTAGCTCAGAACCGCGTTTAATGCGCGGTTTTTTGCATTTTGAGTAAAATAAAACCTTTTTTATCATTTTCTGCTTGTTAGCCTGTTGATTCGATAGTCATTGGTCGAGAATACAGGTACAATGCGCGAATTTTTCGAATAATTAAATATTCGCTTTTTTTTAACTAATTTACCTTTACAGCAGTAAGAGAAAATGATTGAGAATTTACGAAATATAGCCATTATCGCTCACGTTGACCATGGCAAAACTACCTTGGTTGATCAATTATTACAGCAGTCTGGAACACTCCAAGTTCGAGGCGAGGCAACCGAGCGAGTCATGGATTCTAATGATTTGGAAAGAGAGCGCGGTATTACCATTCTTTCTAAAAATACAGCGATTAAGTGGAATGGCTATCGAATTAATATCGTCGACACACCGGGTCATGCGGATTTTGGTGGTGAAGTAGAACGTGTTTTATCGATGGTTGATTCAGTGTTACTTCTAGTTGATGCGGTAGAGGGGCCAATGCCGCAAACGCGTTTTGTTACCCAAAAAGCATTTGCGATGGGATTAAATCCAATTGTTGTTATTAATAAAATTGACCGACCCGGTGCACGACCTGATTGGGTATTGGATCAAACATTTGAATTATTTGATCGTTTAGGTGCAACTGATGAGCAGCTCGATTTTCCAGTTGTTTATGCTTCTGCTTTAAATGGTTTTGCCAGTGATGAACCTGATTTAGATGCGAAAGATATGGCGCCTTTGTTTCAAGCGATTGTTGATAAAGTTGATGCACCTAAAGTGGATGCTGACGGCCCGTTCCAAATGCAAATTTCTAGCTTAGATTACAATAGTTACACTGGTGTTATCGGCGTGGGACGTATAAGCCGTGGTAAGATTTCTAAGAATACACCTTTAACCCTAATCGATGCTGAGGGTAAAAACCGTTCAGTGCGTATGTTGCAAATTTTTGGCTTTTTAGGTTTAGAAAAAATAGAAGTTGAAGAGGCGCAAGCGGGCGACATTATTGCATTTACTGGAATCGATAAATTAAATATTTCGGATACCTTATGTAATCCTGACAATGTTGAAGCGTTAACACCATTGTCGGTTGATGAGCCCACAGTGAGTATGACCTTTTGCGTCAACAAATCTCCCTTTGCTGGCAAAGATGGCAAGTACCTGACAACGCGCCAAATAAAAGATCGTTTGGATCAAGAACTAATACATAATGTAGCCTTACGGGTTGAGCCAACAGAAGACCCTGATAAATTCAAAGTTTCAGGTCGAGGTGAACTGCATCTTTCAATTTTAATTGAAACGCTACGCCGAGAATCGTTTGAACTCGCAGTCTCCAGACCCGAAGTGATTATCAAAGAGATCGATGGCCAATTGCAAGAGCCAATTGAGGCGCTTACAGTTGACGTGGAAGAAAGAAATCAAGGCGCAGTGATGGAAAAACTGGGTGAGCGGGGCGGTGACATTAAGGACATGGTTCCAGATGGAAAAGGTCGAATACGATTGGATTATAAAATTCCTTCGCGTGGATTAATTGGTTTTCGGACTGAATTTTTAACAGCCACTCAGGGTACAGGCTTACTCTATAGTAGTTTTGATTCATATGGTCCGATAAAAGCTAATAAATTAGGTCAGCGTAATAATGGTGTTTTAATCGCGAATTCAACCGGTAAAGCAGTCGGTTTCGCAATATTTAATTTACAAGAGCGCGGTCGTATGTTTGTCGCTCACGGCGATGCTGTGTATGAAGGCATGATAGTTGGCCTGCATTCACGTCAAAATGATTTAGTGGTTAATCCGCTTAAAGCAAAACAGCTGACGAATGTTCGTGCATCTGGAACTGATGAGGCAATCAATTTAACTCCACCTGTTATTCATACCTTAGAACAAGCTTTGGAATTTATTGATGATGATGAATTAGTTGAAGTAACTCCTAACTTTATTCGCATTCGCAAAAAGTTATTAAAAGAGCATGAACGTAAAAGTTCTAATCGTGTGAAACAAGCGTAAACAGTTTCCCCCAAATTAGCCTTGTTCGCATGCGATGCGAACGGCCAGTTGAATTTTTCTGTAGACAAGGCATGCCTTGTCTCTACGATGTTTATACGAAATCAAAATAAAAAAAACCCCGATCATATAATCGGGGTTTTATAAAAGCCATATATGGCTTGAGGTGATTGATTTGCGTACTACCAGATTCCGATCCGACTAGCACGCTCCAAATCCTTGGAAGGGAGACAATCCAGCGAGTCCGTGCTGGAACTACATTTAATCCATCAAATGTATGGACTGATCATGCCATGCTCAGTTTGTTCTGGCTGTCGGTCAGAGTTGAATATTTTGTAGGGATTTTCTTACAAGATTCTCAAGTCCACGTTTCTCACAGCACTTCGTAGCGAGACGGTATAGGGGCGTGTTATGACTGGTTTTCACGATCGGCAAGTGGCCAGGATAGTCAACCACTCTGTCGAGCGCTTGGACCAAGTGAAAACCAGTCATAGTGTGCAATTAGGCCGTCTTCGTTGCTGGGCAGTGAGAAATGCGGGCTAATCCGCTGTTGACGTGGATACCCCATTCAGATCAAACTACAAATATCCCCTATAAAATAAGCAGGAGTTCTAAATGAGCAATTTTAATATAGCAAAAGCGAATATTGCTTTTGGATTTATTTTATTTATTTTTTCCGCATCAATTGGCCCTTATATGGCTGCCAAGTTTGTCGATCAAAACAGCGAAAGAAGTAGCGCACAAACTGCAATGGTCGGTGCGATGGGCAAGATTCAATCATTAAAAACCAATGAATTTAAAGGTGAATTGGATGATAAGCCTGAATTGTTAAATGTCGGCACAGTTCTCGCAGATGGAATAGTGAAGACTGGCGCAGATATAAACGCTCGAAAAAAAGCGGCTGCAGTAAAAACTGCACATGCGCACGGCAATTTAGAATCACTGCTTAATATCACAGTTGGATTAGTTTTAATGTTTATGGCAGGTCCGGCAATTGCACGACTAATTATTGGCTCTTTATTTATATTTGGAGCGCTTTTACACTCGGGCCTAATGTACATCGTTTTCTATCCGCCGTTTAATCAGCCTGGCTGGGCGATGTCATTATTTCAACTAGGCATAGGACCGATACTATTAATAACAGGGCTGGCCTCGATGGCAGTAGCAACCATTCTTTGGTTAAAAGTACCTAACCGAGAATGACTTACAGGTAAAAAGTGAGCATAAATATGGCGGTTTTATTTCCATCTATTAAGCCCTACCAAACACATCGTTGGAAAACTGAATCTGCACATACCTTATATGTTGAAGAATCAGGTAACCGTCATGGCATTCCCGTGCTTTTTCTGCACGGTGGCCCAGGTGGCGGCTGTGCGCCATATAATCGCCAATACTTTGATCCCTCAGTATATCGAATTATTCTTTTTGATCAGCGTGGCTCGGGTAGATCTAGCCCGCACGCTGAAATTAATGATAATACTACCGATCACTTATTGGGCGATATTGAAACTATTCGTAATGTTTTAGATATAGAGCAGTGGTTATTATTCGGCGGCTCCTGGGGCTCAACCCTAGCCTTGGTTTATGCTCAGACTTATCCAGACCAAGTACTTGGTCTTGTCTTAAGGGGAGTTTTTTTAGGTCGTAAGCGAGATATTGATTGGTTTTATCAAGCAGGTGCGAGTTCAATATTCCCTGATCGCTGGCAAAATTTTATTAAAATTATTCCTGAAGAAGAACGTCATGATCTAGTTGCTGCCTATAATAAGCGCTTAAGTGGTCTAGATGAATTAGCACGTATGGCTGCAGCAAAAGCCTGGGCGACCTGGGAAGCAGGATGCGCAACTCTGGTGCCAGATGATGCGATGATCAATAAATTTATAAATCCTCATAATGCTTTAAGCCTCGCTCGAATAGAGTGTCACTACATGTTTAATCGATGTTTTATAAAAGAAAACCAAATTTTAGACAACATTGATCGAATTAAACATTTACCCGCAATATTGGTTCACGGCCGTTACGATACTATTTGCCCGATGGAGCAAGCGCATTTACTCAATCAAGCCTGGCCGAACTCGAGATTAGAAGTGATACCTACTGCGGGACATGCCGCAACAGAAAAACCGATGTTATCAGCGTTGATAGGCGCAACCCAAGACATGGCGCAAAAACATATTTAAAGACGCTGTGGTCCAGGTTTTCTTTGTCATCTCTAATAATAACAAATAAGTTCTTTCCCTAGCAGCGTCATTTGCATAGAATGTTAGACTTCATCTCGATAAAAGCTATTTTTCCGATGATTGCATTATTACAAAGAGTTAAACGTTGCAGTGTTCATATAAATGAGAAACTGGTTGCGGACTGTGAAAGTGGTCTACTCGTTTTTTTAGGTGTTGAAAAACAAGATGAGCAATCAAATGCAGATAGACTGTTAGAACGAGTTTTAGCTTATCGCGTATTTGAGGACTCGGAAGGTAAAATGAACTTAAGTCTTCGCCAGCAAAATACCGGTCTCCTAATAGTTCCACAATTCACTTTAGCTGCCGACACGACGAAGGGCATGCGACCCAGTTTTACTCCCGCAGCATCAGCCGAGAAAGCTGAGAACTTATATAACTATTTTGTGATGCAAGCAAAACAAGAGTATAAAAAAGTCAGCACAGGTCGATTCGGAGCTGATATGCAGGTGAGTTTAGTGAATGATGGGCCAGTTACTTTTTGGCTTGAGTCATAATGGCCAATTTTTAGAGATGGCCTAAAATAGCTTTTGGAATAAAAAAGCCCCAGCTTAAAGATTGTCTACTTTTTATCGGATAGTGATCGTAGAGTAGCTCTATTATGCTGATCTACAAAGAGAAAATATTTTTGAAATTCAAGGGAATAATTCGACTCCTCTGTTGTTAACAGTGTATAAGGCAAATAATTGCCTTGTTATTTCAACGGAGAAAATCAGAATGAAAAAAATAAGTGCAGTACTAGTACTTTTTAGCTTATTTCAATTGGCAAGCTTTGCAGAAAAAATTAAACCAGCAGTAAATGGCATTGAATTTCCACATGGCTATCAAAATTGGAGAGTAATTTCGGTATCCCATAGAGTTGATAATAAAACCTTGCGAGTAATCTATGGCAATGACGCTGCGATTAAGGCCGCCCGAGCAGGTAAAACTAATCCCTGGCCAGATGGGGTTATCATCGGAAAAGTAGTTTGGAAGCAAACTAAAGCGAAACACTGGCAAGCAGCAATTGTACCGAATAAATTTGTACACGCTGAATTTATGTTTAAAAATTCTAAAAAATATGCCGCTACAGTTGGATGGGGTTGGGCGCGATGGAAGGGATTAGATCAAAAACCTTTTGGAAAAGATGCGTCTTTCTCAAAGAAATGTATTGCTTGCCATACACCAGTAAAGAAAAATGACTGGGTTTTTACTACCCCGGCAAGTTTACCCAAATTGTGATCTGATTTTATAGTTGCGGTGTAGCTGAACGTGAGCAAATACGAGAAAAAAATATTGGCACTAATTCCTAATTTAAGGAGATATGCTCACGTCCTTTGCCGCAGTGTTGGGACTATAGATCCAGACGATCTAGTGCAAGAATGTTTAGCAAGAGGAATTAGTAAATTTCATTTATGGCAACGAGGAACTAACCTAAGAGCATGGTTATTTGCAATTATGCATAATCTGTACGTAAATATGATACAAAAAAGTATTCGTGAAACGCATAAGCTAAGTGAGCTTAGCCCCGTTGAATTTGAAACGAGTACAGACGGTCAGAAATGTGAGATGTCTGAAATCGAAGAAGCCTTGGAGAAACTGGCTTCGGATCAAAAGTCGATAATTCTGCTTGTGACGTTAGAGGGTTTAAGTTATCAAGAGGTGGCCGAAGTACTTGATGTGCCTGTGGGGACAGTGATGTCACGTCTATCACGTGCTAGACAGCAGCTTAAAAATACTTTATTCGGTTCCACGGCAGACAATGTTAGGTATTTGAAATGAAAGATGAAATTCCAGTGACAGAAGCTGATTTACATGCTTTTATTGATCATCAATTATCGCCGGAAAGACGTGCTGTGGTTACTGAATGGTTGTTAAATCATCCTGAAGATGCAGCAAGAGTTGAGCAGTACCAGCTAATTTCAGATCAGTTACATGCTAATTTTGATCCGATCGCGGATCAAGAAATACCTGACTCCTTAATGCAAATAGTCGGTGGTTTGAAAAAAATGGACAAGACGCCCTGGTTACACAAAGGCAGTATTGCCGCATCACTCATGCTCGTCGGAATTTTAACAGGCTGGTTTGGCAATACAATATTTCAAGATTCAGATAGCTCCTTTATGTTAGTAAATTTAGTTAAGCCTGCTGCGTTTGCACATAATGTTTATACGAGTGACAGCCGATATCCAGTAGAGATTAAATCCAAAAATCAATCGCAATTAATAGAGTGGTTGTCTGATCGATTGCGCACAAAAATTAAAGCGCCAAATTTAGCGAGTATGGGTTATCGACTAATTGGCGGGCGATTAATTCCATCGACAAATCGCATGGCAGCGCAATTTATGTATGAGTATGCAGACGGCAAAAAAATTACACTGTATGTTCGTCGGGTTAGTTCTTTGCCATATGAAAAATCACAGTCTCAGTTTAATCAATCGAAAAAAGACGGAGTACACATTATTTATTGGCGTCAAGGCGAGATGGGTTATGCGGTGAGTGGAGCTCTGGATGACGAAACTTTAAATAGTATCGCGAAAGCTAGTCGGGAACAGATTTCCATTTAAGGGTACGTCTAATTGTGTCTATTTGCACACTGGCGGCGTTGTCGAACTTTTTAAAATGCGGGGTCGCGCAGCGATATACAACGTGTAAACTGTGCCTTTAAAAAGTCCTCCGCCTTACCAGTGCATAAATATTCTAGTTCTTAGAGGTGCTAAGAAATAAGCAGATTAGAGCGCATTATTCATTTGGTCAATTGCGTAAGTCTATGCTAACCTCAAGTACACATTAACTAAAGATTAAACAGTTAGCTATATCCATGTTATTTCCATGTTTAATCAAACACGTTACTTATAATGAAAAATAATAATATGAAAGGAACTCTTTTGCTTAGAGACTAGGCTAACTTTGACTCGTTTAAGTTGTTGGAGGGAGAGTTATGAAATCATTTTATTTTAATCGTCATTATAATTACTTTGGTGCAATTGTTCTCGCATCTATAGCAATTTCAATTTATCTTATCGCTCGCTATTATAATATTATGGGTTCAATTAATTTAGCCTTAGTTCCGCTAATGCTCAGTGTATTTATTTTGGGAATATATACGGGTAGACCTTGTTTGAAGATAGAAGATGAATATTTTGAATATCGTTGCCGTCCTTTTACAAAGTCTTATCAGGTTTATATTGACGATGTCACTAAGGTGGAGGTCGATGGCTCAGAAATACTAGTTTATCGTTGTAATGTTCCAGAACCGATCAAAATCAAGAGTAGCAGTTTTAGCCGAACGCAATTACCTGAAGTAACGCATTACTTTCTTAACTTAGGTTCGCATTTAACTGCTTAGTAGGGATCGCCTCTATTAAATTTTTGAGCATTAAGTAATTTCATAATTGCTGATTGTGTTCGTTATCTTGATTAAGCCGATATTTCAATACACCTAGCCCAGCTGGGGTAGACTAAAATACAATTATTTAACCGATAGCCCGCAAGTAACGAGCAACGCGAGTGGAATGCGGGATGGATAAAAACGTAATCGCCGTTGCGAAGCGGCATAAACTTCTACGCTTCGCCCAATACAAGCACTCATTTAACGCATATCGAATCTATCTGCAAGTCTATTATTTTAATGATTCCCGTAAGGTAGTGGATAATTTAATTATTGCCAAATCATAATTTACTTGATAGAGGTCAAAGTATATGGACATATATTTATGTACATTTATACTGGACAAAAATTAAAATAATATTTAGTAATGAGTGTTTATGATTACACACTTGCGATTGTTAATGAGTTGAAATTAGGAGAAAGTATCAATGAACAATTTGCTAAAATTACTACTATTAACTCTAATTTATTCGATTATGTTGCCCACAACTGCAATGGCAGATGCCAAATACGATGCTCTCAGAAGAAAGGTAGAATTACTTGAACATCAGTTAAAACAAATTAAGAATATACTAAAAAAACAAAGTGCCAAAGTGAATAAAGTAGAAAAATTGGCTAACCGAAAAAAAATTATTGTCAAAGGAGTTAAGGATGAGGTCGTTGTTCGATCTGATGTGAAAAAATTGGAAAAGAAAGTGAATGAGGCTTCAGAATGGAAAGACCCAAATACTCTGATTCATATGTCAGGTTATGCAGATGTAGGTTACGTTAATGGTACAAATAAAATAGGTAGTTTTGTCGTTGGCTCATTCTCTCCCATATTTCATTTTCAGTACAAGGATATCGTTATGCTTGAATCTGAACTCGAAATAGAACTCGAAGCAGATGGCA
>QIKQ01000261.1 GCA_003233075.1 Gammaproteobacteria bacterium | reverse complement strand
GTAGGAGTAGGAGTAGGAGCGCGAGACTGTAGGAAAGAAAAACAAATAAGCTGCACAAATGTTGCTTGGGAAATGTAATTTTATCCTGTGCTCAGCGTTTTCCAAACGCTTCCAACAGGCTACAAAGATCCACTACCTTTCGAGTGTTATTCATAATTTGAATTGTAATATCTATACTAATGACGGGTTTTCGGCACCTCGGTCTGCACGACTGCCGCAAAAATTTGCTCAACGTCTACCAAATCAAACACATACTCTTGCTTGCAGTATTCGCAATTGACACTCACTCGGCCTTCGTCTTCAATGATTGATTGCACTTCGGCTTGGCCTAAATTCCTAAGTACATCAATAATCCTGTCTTTGGAACAACTACAACGAAAAGAAATCATCTCTGGCTCAAATACACGCACATCCTCCTCATGATAAAGCCTGTGAATTACTTGTTCACTGTCCAAATTAAGTAGCTCATCAAAACTAATGGTATTGCTAAGCTGCCCTACCCGGTTCCAAATATCTTCATCTGCTTGCTTTTCATTCTCGTGATCAGGCATTTCTTGAATTAACAATCCCGCGCAAACCTGTCCATTTGACGCTAACCAGATGTGTGTATTAATTTGCTCGGATTGCCTGAAATAACCCTCTATAGCCTCTCGAATTCCTGCATCACCTAAATCTACAATACTTTGATAACGCTCGCCTTGCTGACCTAGATCAATGGTAATTGCTAAACGACCATCGACAAATAAATCGGTCAATCGAGTCTGCTTTTTAGTTGGAAGTTGTGTCCAATCTACTGTGCCCCGAATAAAACCATTTGCATCAATGTGTACGACTAATAAATTTAAGGGACCACTGCCCTGTATTTGCAGCACTAAAGAACCTGGATTTTTATTTCTCGCATACCTAATGGTTGCACTTAATAAAGCAGTGGCCGCAAAAGCTTCACCCAATAGATCGCGAATAACATTAGGATACTCATGTCGTTTTAAGATTTCTTGCCAACTAGCCTCTAATTGTACAAGCTGACCTCGAACATGCGTATTTTCGAAAAGGAAACGGACAAGTTTATCTTTATTTGCCATAAATTACTGAATCTTTATCCGTAGCCCGGCTCTTCAGAGCCGGGGAGGGATATTGGAAATGAATTTCCGGCTCTCGGCAACTGCTCCTGCGTTGCTCTACCACGCGCATCCCTGCGCGCGTAAAGAGCCGGGCTACAAATAATCTTGATCTTTTAGCTATAACTCATCTCTTATTTTAGCTTATCTTTTACCAGTTGATTAACTTGCGCAGGGTTGGCCTTACCTTTACTCTCTTTCATCACTTGACCAACAAAAAATCCCAACAATTTATCTTGTCCCGCCTTGAACTGTTCTACTTGTTTAGGATTAGCTGCAATAACGTCATCAACAAACTTTTCAATCGCAGCTGAATCTTGCACTTGTTTTAAATCACGTTTTTTAATCACTTCATCGGCATCGCCCTCTCCCAGCCACATGCCCTCAAAACAGTCTTTAGCGCCTTTTCCTGAAATCGTGCCATCTTTAATGCGAACGATCATTTTACCCAACATTTCAGGTTTAACTGGGCTCTCTGAGATGTCCTTATTTTCTTTATTCAACATCGCAGCTAATTCACCATTAACCCAGTTGCAGGCCAATTTCGCTTCGTTATCAGCTGCAACTAATACTGCTTCAAAGTATTCGGCTAGCTCGCGACTTGATGTCAAAACACTGGCGTCGTAGGCACTTAACTTAAACGACTTCATAAAACGATGTTTTTTCACATCAGGAAGTTCAGGCAATGTTGCTTTTACCGAATCAAAAAAAGCCTGATCTAATTCAACAGGTAATAAGTCAGGATCTGGAAAATAGCGATAATCATTAGCCTCTTCCTTCGATCGCATAGATCTAGTCTCATTTTTATCGGCATCATATAAACGAGTTTCTTGCGCTACATGCCCGCCATCTTCAATCAGTTCAATTTGCCTCTCTACTTCAAGATTTATCGCCCGTTCAACAAATCGGAAGGAGTTTATATTCTTTAATTCCGCGCGAGTGCCATATTCTTTTTGGCCTTTCGGCCGAACCGAAACATTGGCGTCACAACGAAATGAGCCTTCTTGCATATTGCCATCACATATTTCTAAGTAACGCACCAGGGAATGAATTTTTTTCATATACGCGACTGCTTCTTTTGCCGAGCGCATATCTGGCTCAGAAACTATTTCGAGCAGCGGAGTCCCCGCACGGTTTAAATCAATACCCGATTCATTACCCAAACCTTCATGCATCGATTTTCCGGCATCTTCTTCTAAATGCGCACGGGTTATACCAATGGTCTTAGTTTCACCATTTTCCAACTCAATCTCTAACTCGCCAATGCCTACAATTGGCAATTCGAATTGACTAATTTGATAACCTTTAGGCAAATCAGGATAAAAATAATTTTTACGTGCAAACACAGATCGTTTGGAAACTTCCGCACCGATGGCTAAACCAAATTTTGTTGCCATCGTCACTGCTTCGGAGTTCAAAACAGGCAAAACACCTGGAAAACCTAAATCAACCGCGCAAGCTTGCGTATTTGGCATCGCGCCATAAGCGGTCGACGCGGCTGAAAATATTTTACTCTTAGTTGCTAATTGGGCATGAATTTCAAGACCAATAACTGTTTCCCATTCCATCTTTTTGCCTCTGTCGAGTGTTAACTATTTTGTAGTAGCCCGGCTCTTTAGAGCCGGGACGAAGTCTTCGCATTAATTCAACATCCCGTTCATGCGTAGCATGAACCAGGGAAACTCAAAAGAAATCTCTACTCATTAGTTGTAATTAAATTCACCCCGGCTCTAAAGAGCCGGGCTACACATAGTCTCGCATATGACGCATTTTTAATTTCTTAATACCCTTTTGGTTTTTGCTTGTGCCAATCAGTGGCTTGCTGAAATTGATGCGCCACGTTTAATAACTGTGCCTCACCCCAATATGAACCAATGATCTGCAATCCAACTGGCAAACTATTAACGAAACCTGCCGGAATCGACATCCCAGGTAAACCCGCCAAGTTAACTGCAATCGTGTAAATATCTGAAAGATACATAGTCACTGGGTCATCCGACTTTTCGCCAATTTTAAATGCCGCACTGGGTGAGGTCGGCGACATAATCACGTCAACTTCTTTAAAGGCTTGAGTAAAATCATCGCTTATTAATCTTCTAATCTGTTGAGCCTTTAAATAATAGGCATCATAATAACCTGCCGATAGCGCATAGGTACCAATCATTATGCGACGTTTAACTTCCTTTCCAAAACCCTCACCTCGCGAACGAAAATATAAATCATCTAAATTCACTGGATCCTTGCAGCGATGACCATAACGTACGCCGTCATATCGCGACAAGTTAGAAGAGCATTCCGCCGGTGCAACTACATAATAAACTGGCACTGATAATTTAGAATTGGGTAAACTAATTTCAATTACTTTCGCGCCTAAATTTTCGTACTCTTTGATAGCCGTTTGAACCACTTTTTCGACTTCTGCATCTAAACCTTCGGCAAAATACTCTTTTGGCAAACCAATTTTTAAGCCTTTTAAGGGTTTATCTAAATCGGCGGAAAAGTTTGGAACAGGTCTATCGATGCTAGTGGAATCACGTAAATCAAACCCTGCTATTGCTTGAAGTAATTGAGCTGCATCTTCTGAGCTGCGAGCAAAAGATCCGCCCTGATCAAGACTCGAGGCAAAAGCAATCATGCCATATCGAGAAACTCGGCCGTAACTTGGTTTTATTCCTGTAATGCCACAAAGAGCTGCGGGCTGACGTATTGATCCTCCCGTATCTGTTCCGGTTGCGATTGGCGCTAATCGGGCGGCCACCGCTGATGCTGAACCACCCGAAGAGCCACCCGGAACATAAGCAGTATCCCAAGGATTTTTAACTGAACCGTAAAAACTAGTTTCATTGGATGAACCCATAGCAAATTCATCCATGTTAGTTTTACCTAACATCACGGCTCCAGCTTGATTGAGCAAATCGGTCACATTCGCGTTGTAAGGCGCAGTAAAATTATCCAGCATGCGTGATCCACAGCTAGTTTTAACGCCAGAAGTACAAAAAATATCTTTATGCGCATAGGGAACGCCTAGCAAAACACCCGATTCACCTTTTCGAATTCGCTCATCGGCGGCCTTTGCTTGCTCTAATGCAAGTTCATCGGTCACAGTAATAAAACTATTAAGCTGAGAATCGTGTGTATTAATACGATCAAGATAGTGCTGAGTTAGTTCAACACTCGAAAACTCTTTTTTTGCTAATGCCTTTGAAATTTCAACAATTGAAAAATCCTGCATTCGACTCCGCCTTTAATGTAATTGCGTACATTTATATATGAATAATAAAAAATTCGAGATTTGACTCTCTGAGCTACTTGAATACTTTATTTGATTACTTTACTCAATTACTTTGGGAACCAAATACAGTCCAGCCTCAACTTTAGGAGCTATTTTTTGGAATGATTGTCGCTGATCAGACTCAGCTACCTTATCTTCTCTTAGTCGCTGCTTTAAATCTTGTGGATGAGCCATTGGCAAGACACCTTTGGTATCAACAGCATCCATTTGCTCAACCAATTGCAAAATACCGTTTAATTGTTCAGCATACACGCTTGCATCTTCTTTATTAATAGCGAGCCTAGCTAGTTTGGCTATTTTTTCAACAGTCTCATTATCTAATGATGACATGATTCTCTCCACTCGTGTATTTCAGAAAATAAGGGCCAGTAACTTAGCATATTTACTGATTAGTTTATAGCTACCCTCATTAACATTGATTGAATAATAAATGGTCTTATCTATTGTAGTAACTATCCTAAGTTTAATAGAATGAAAAAAATCGAACTGTCATAAAACTGTCGTAAACAAGCTAAATTACAGTGTCTAGAGTATTTTATTCACTAATTTAAGCGAATTAAATATTTCAAAGATTTTAATTGAATTTTTTTAGAGACTTGAATAAAAAATAGTCGCTCAGGGTGCAAAGACAATTCAAAATTGAATTAATACAATAAATTTACACAGTCTTTAACTCAAATGGTTATATTTAGGCTAGTATATAAATTTCAGGTATGATTTTTGCGTAACTGATTTGGACTGACTATTTTATTGGCGCTTCAACACTTTATGTTGGAACTCACTTGCTCTTAGCTCACAGCGTTGTTAAAGTTGCGGCCCAACGCACATATATAGAGGGCATATCTAGCAAATGCTTAAACGATTTCGCGGAATATTTTCAAACGACCTATCAATAGATTTGGGTACTGCTAATACTCTGATTTATGCTCGAGGTCAGGGTATCGTCCTAAATGAACCGTCAGTTGTGGCTATTCGCCAAGACCGTGGGCCAGGTGGGCCAAAATCAATCGCCGCGGTAGGCAATGAAGCTAAATTGATGTTAGGCCGCACCCCTGGCAACATTGATACGATTAGACCTTTAAAAGACGGCGTTATCGCTGATTTTACAGTGACTGAAAAAATGCTACAGCATTTTATCCACAAAGCGCATGAGTCCCGATTTTTTAAACCCAGCCCTCGAGTTTTAATTTGTGTTCCTTGCGGCTCAACCCAAGTCGAACGTCGAGCAATTAAAGAATCTGCTGCGGGCGCTGGAGCACGAGAAGTATTTTTAATTGAAGAACCAATGGCTGCGGCTATTGGTGCAAGTATGCCAGTGCATGAAGCTCGCGGCTCAATGGTTCTCGATATTGGTGGTGGAACTTCGGAAGTAGCCGTTCTTTCCTTAAATGGCATAGTCTACTCAGCCTCTGTGCGAATTGGCGGTGTCAAATTTGACGAAGCCATAATTAATTACGTTCGTCGCAACTACGGCACTGTCATCGGCGAATCTACTGCAGAAAAAGTGAAACACGAGATTGGCTCAGCCTTTCCAGGCAGTGAAGTTCGTGAAAAGGAAGTGAAAGGTCGAAATCTGGCTGAAGGTGTCCCTAGAAGTTTCAGCTTAAATAGTAATGAAATATTAGAAGCCTTGCAGGAACCACTTTCTGGAATTGTCGGCGCAGTAAAAACAGCGTTAGAACAAACACCACCTGAATTAGGTGCTGATGTTGCCGAGCGAGGAATAGTGTTAACCGGGGGTGGCGCTTTATTACGAGATTTGGATCGATTGCTTATGGAAGAAACTGGATTACCAGTAGTCATAGCCGAAGATCCCCTGACTTGTGTGGCACGCGGTGGTGGCAGAGCATTAGAAATGATAGATGAACATGGTGGTGATATCTTCATCACAGAATAATTAGTGTTCGTTTTGACAACACACTTTCCCAAGCAATAATCTTAAGTCTGTATTCTGCTAGATTATTGCTTTTGCTTTAAATAACCCCGATTTTCTGCAGCTTTAGTTCGCTAAGGTGCGTTATCCTTCAGTTTTAACTACTTTTTACTTTAAGGGGCTAGGCGATAAGGACAAAAGGCTTTATTATAATTGCTAGTCGTTTTTCGACATTAATACATAGTTTATCGCTTGAATATTTAGTATTTGAAGGATTGGGACAATTAAACAACTATTCACAGAGACGTACTCGCTCACCACTCGGCTGATCTTATTGATTATTCTATGCATAGTCACTATGTGGATGGATAAAAACTATAAAGTAGGCGTTACCATACGTGATGTTTCACTTGCTGCAGTAGAACCTTTAATTCGAATAATAAATAGCCCAAGTCAAATTATAAAGTATGCCAAAAATAAAACACAGTCAAAAGAGGATTTACAAAAAAGAATCCAAGAATTAAAGCTCACAATTTCTAAGTTAAGGCGTAAAAATCAAAAACTAAGTCTGCTAGATCAAGAGTTAGCCAAATTTAAAAAATTGTTATCCGCGTCAAAATCATTAACCGATACAGTCGAAGCGACTCGAATATTTAATGTTAATATTCATCGCCACAAACATCGTATACTAATAGATAAAGGCAGAGGCGACTGTGTTTACCAAGACCAAGCATTAATCGATGCCTATGGGGTGATGGGACAAGTTATTCGTGTCCAAGAACGTATTTCTACAGTCAGATTACTAACCGATCAAAATCATATTATGCCTATTCAATTTAAAAAATCAGGCATACGCACCATCGCCTATGGAACTGGCAGAAAATGGGAAGTTCGATTACCCAATTTATCGACCAGCATCGATATAGAAGAAGGCCAAGAAGTGGTTACCTCAGGATTAGGTCAAATTTACCCCTATGGTTATAGCGTCGGCAAAGTGGCGAAAATATTACCTGGGGCTAAATTCAAAATCGCGACTATTATTCCTTCGGCACACCTAAACCGAACGCGCACTGCCCTGTTAGTTTGGAGCGGTAAAATAGTGAAAGAAAACCCAAGAATAAAAAAATGTATGGCACAAAAGAAAAAGCTGAGGGGGAAAAATGCCGCTAAAAAGTGAGCCTAAACGAGGTACGATTATTATAATTATAACCTTTGGGTTTGCAATCGCATTAAGTATTATTCCGCTGCCAAGTAAATTTACCATGTTTATTCCTTCATGGCCTGCTCTTGTGCTCATCTATTGGTGCCTAGCAATTCCCCATAGAATTGGCATGCTAACTGGATTTATCATTGGTTTGCTCATTGATGCTTACTCTGGCGATTTACTCGGACAGAATGCGCTAAGCATGGTAGTCATTTCTTATTTAGTTCTTAGCTTTTATCAGCGCATACGAATTAGCCCGCTGTTTCAGCAAGCTCTAACTGTCATGGGATTGCTGTTTTTATATTATTTACTTTTATTCTGGTTTGACGGTCTACCTTTAGCAACCGAAGATGCCGAAAAAAGACCCTTACAATATTTTGTGCGCCCAATAGGTGGCTTTGTAGCTTGGTTTGGAATGTTTTACTTATTACGCGGAATTCGCCGAAAATTTAAAATTAGATAATTTGCAACCAGTATGAATCGACTCGACAATATTAAAGACCACAACATTGAAGCCAGATTGTTTTTTCACCGAACAATCTGGATGTTAATTTTTATTGCGATTTTAATTACGATCATTATATCGCGGCAAATTTCTTTGCAAGTCTATAATCACGCGCAATTTGTAACAAAATCTAAAACAAATTACTTAAAAATTGAACCTGACCCACCCATACGCGGTTTAATCTACGATCGCAATAGAATACTATTAGTTGATAATCGGCCATCGTTTAATTTAGAAATCATTCCTGAACGCGTGCCCTGTAATCCGCCGAAAACACGAGAAAAATGTATTATAGAGCTTTTAAAATCACTTAATCGGTATGTCGAAATCGATGAACCAGATTATAAGTTTTTTTGGAAAACCTTTAGATATAATCAGTATCGGCATTTTTTCAGCGTACCAATCAAGCGCAATCTAAATGATCAAGAAGTCGCAATGATTGCAACTCGGAGGCATAGACTAAAAGGAGTTGACATAGTTCAACACCTGAATCGTCACTATATTTACCCAAATTCACTTGCACACGTAATCGGCTATGTACGTCGCCCTGACATTGAAATTGAAGGCGGCTGGACTGAAGAAGAAAAGATAAACTATGATGGCACCTCTCATGTTGGTGGTACCGGAATTGAAAAACAATACGAAAAGATATTACACGGCAAAGTGGGTCGACAACAGGTAGAACGCAATGTTCACGGTCGCCGCATTGATGAAATATTACAAAAACCATCTGTGCCTGGTAAAAATATCTATTTAACAATCGATGTTCGATTGCAAAATCTGGCTGAAAAACTACTGGGTGATGAAGCCGGTTCGGTCATAGCAATTGATCCGAGAAACGGTGAGGTCTTAGCCCTGGTTAGTAAACCTGGATTTGATCCAAATGATTTTGTTGATGGTATATCGATAAAAAAATACAAGGTCTTAAGAGACAATAAAAAAAATCCCTTAAGCCCTCGCGCGGTTGTCGGGATTTTCCCTCCCGGCTCTACAATCAAACCTTTTTATGCATTAGCTAGTTTGCATTACAATATTTTTAGTGCCGAACACATTATTCCCTGCCGCGGAAAATTTTACCTACCCGGAGTTAGCAGACCATGGCGCGACTGGAAAAAGGAAGGACATGGACAAGTTAATTTACAAGTTTCCGTTATGCGTTCTTGCGACGTTTACTACTATAACTTGGCAGTTAAGCTCAAAATTAAACGCATTTCTGAATTTTTAGGAATGTTTGGTTGGGGCACTAAAACCGGCATAGATTTGCCACACGAAGCCTCGGGCATTTTACCGTCCAGTGATTATAAAGCGAAAAAACATTACGGCTTGTTAAAAAAATATAATAAATTTAATTCTCTCGCGGTGAAAATAAAAGAAGAATCCGAAGCGCTTAAGAAAAAACTGACTAAACAATTTGCAAAAGAAGTACGCAAATATTATCGACGAAAGTACAATAACTTATTGGAAGAAAAAAAGTACAGCAGAGAAAAAGCTAAAAAATTAGCTAAAAACGGCAATTATCGCACACTCTTTAAACTAAAAAAATATACCAAAAAACAAGCAAAGGTCTTGGCAAAAAAATACACCTTAAGAAGAGAACGCAACTTAATTAATCGACATGTAAAAATCAAAGCTTATAAGCTTAAATATAAAAAACTTATGAAATTGGTGAGAATTTACAAAAGATCATACAAACGAGAAGCAGCAATACTCAAAAAACGTCCCGCCTACCTTCGATGGTTTACAGGAGATACAGTCAGCGTTGGTATAGGCCAAGGACTTATTAATGTTACTCCATTACAATTAGCCGTAGCGACCGCGACGATCGCTAATCGCGGTAAAATGATGCAACCTCGACTCATGTACGCTGAAGAAGTTGCGAACAGTAAAGTGCTCTCTTACACCCAACCAAAAGTTAAAAAAGTTTTAAGTAAAATAAAAAAAGAACATTGGGATCATATCGTCAACGACATGATTTCAGTCGTACATACAAAATGGGCAGGAACCGCTTGGCGAATAGCCGAGCTTACCGGTGGCCAATATCAAATCGCAGGCAAAACCGGCACAGCTCAAGTAATAGGACAAACTCTTGAAGACACAAAAAAGAAGCTACATGAAATCCCATGGAAATTTCGTGACAACGCGCTATTTGTTTCTTTTGCACCAGCGGATAAGCCACAAATCGCGGTCGCCATAGTATGCGAGCATTGTGGCCATGGCAGTACTGGCGCAGCACCGATTGCAGGAAAATTAATAAAAGGTTATATGAATCTTGTCAATAATCGACCCATTGATTGGGAACCGCCCAAAAAGGGTAAAAAGAAAACCAAGAAAAAACCAGCATCAACTGTTACTTCTAAACCAGTAGCAAGCACAAGAACAACAAGCAGCTCAAATGCTGCAACAAAAAAAACGCTCAGCACTAAACCTAAAGCTGTCAAAAAGACAAAACCGTCGGTAACGCCTAAGGTGAAACCAAAAGTAAAGGCAAAACCAAAAACCAAGCCTAAGCCAAAAACAAAGCCAAATCCTGAAACCGAAGAGACACCCTTAATTTCAGAGGATGACATATGAGCCTACCTCTCGGTAAGTACAGCAGTTTTTCGCAAGAATCGCCTTCCTTAAAAAGATTTTTAACTCGCATGCATTTAGACGTGCCCTTGCTTTTATTATTGATTGCAACATTGTCGGCAGGACTCGTCATTCTTTACAGCGCCAGTCAGCAAAGCGCTAGCATCACCATTAATCAAGTTATTCGTATCGCAGTTGGTCTGCTATTAATGTGGCTTATCGCTATGGTACCTCCCGCCACATTAAAACGCTGGACCCCCAAGATTTTTATTGCCTTTCTCATTCCTTTGATTCTAGTAAAATATTTTGGTATTGAAGTGAAAGGTGCTGCTCGCTGGTTAGACCTAGGTTTATTTCGCTTTCAACCTTCTGAAGTTTATAAAATTGCTGTGCCTATGATGATTGCCTGGTTATTGGCCGAAGCACGCTTACCTATAAGGATAAGCCATATAATTTTGGCCCTAGTAATAATTGGTATCCCAACTTACCTCGTCGCCGAACAACCTGATTTAGGTACGTCTTTAATGATTGCGATCTCAGGCATAATCGGAATTTTTTTGGCTGGTTTACAATGGCGCCTAATCTTACTTGCGATAGTAATAATAGCTGGATCGGCGATACCGATTTGGAATTCGGATCTCATTAAAGACTATCAAAAGGAACGAATAAAAACCCTATTTGTTGATAGTGAGGATGATTGCAGAGATGCCAATTATCAGTCCTGCCAATCAGCAATAGCGATCGGCTCTGGTGGCGTTTATGGCAAGGGATACCTCAACGGCACCCAAACTAAACATGGTTTTCTACCTGAAAAACACACCGATTTTATCTACGCAGTCGTATCTGAAGAATTTGGACTTGTTGGCGCTTTATTTACCCTAATGCTCTACCTACTCGTGCTCTTTCGCGGCTTGCTCATTGCGACAGCAGCGCAAGATACTTTTTCACGTTTATTGGCTGGCACCTTGATATTTATGTTCATTCTCAATATGTGCATCAATATCCTCATGGTGCAGAGCTTGCTGCCAGTTGTGGGGCTACCTTTGCCACTATTAAGTTATGGTGGTACTTCCGTGATAACTTTGATGGCGGGTTTTGGTATGCTCATGTCGATACAAACTCACCGGAAACTCATCTAAATTGAGTCTTTTGCACGGATAGAGAAGTTAGAGAGCAAGGCGAAATCGACCAAAAAGCGTAGTTAGCACATAAGTAAATAAGCATTTTGAAAAGATTTTAACCTAAGTTTAATGCAGCTATCTGACTTCGTAGCATTCGTGCAAAGGTCTCAAATTAATACACCCTAGTGCTAGAACTAGGTGATACGTTTTTCATATCAAGAGGATGCGAGATAATGCGCTCAAAAATAATCACAATATCACTGGGGAAAAAACTATTGTTTATTGCAATAGTACTCGCCGGATTAAGCTCCTGCGTCAACAATTCAGTTGCCACTAAAAACAACTCACAGGCAATAACCAAATCAAATCAAGCGTTTAAATATGAAAGCCAGGTAAAATACAAAAATAATTACCAAAAAAACCCTCTGTTTGCTCAATTTATTGGCACAGCGATAAAAAAATATAAATTTAACCAGGCGGAATTAGACGCCTTATTTTCTCAAATCAAAAATCGCCCCGACATTATTAAGCTAATGAATCGCCAAGCGGAAGATCGACCTTGGTACAAATACAAAACTTATTTTTTGAATCAAAAACGAGTTCGAGGCGGAGTTCGGTTTTGGCGAAAAAATGCTAAATTGCTCGCTCAAGCCCAAGAAAAATTCGGTGTACCCGCTGAAATTATCGTTGCGATTATCGGTGTAGAAACACGATACGGCCAACATATGGGGCGTTCGCGAGTTCTTGAATCTCTGTCTACTTTGGCATTTGACTACCCACGACGAGCCAAATTTTTTCAAAGCGAGCTCCATCATTTCTTAATATTGAGTCGTGAACAGAAATTTAAACCCCTCGATATAAAAGGATCTTTTGCTGGCGCAATGGGAGTGCCACAATTTATTCCAAGCAGTTATCGACGTTACAGTATTGATTTTAATGGTGATGGCAAAAAGGACCTTTTTAATAGTAAGGCAGATATTATTGGCAGTGTCGGAAATTATTTTCATACTTTTGGTTGGCGTCGTGGTCAAGCCATTGCAACTCGGGCACGAGTACGTGGCAAAAAATTCAAAAAACTACCCACTCCAAAATTGAAACCTTACGCAACTTTGAAAAAATTCAAAGCGTTTAATGTTAAACCTCGCTACCCCTCTAGCCGATGGGCTAGTACTCGAAAAGCCGCACTATTAACGCTGAAACAAAGAAGATATTCGGAATATTGGTTCGGGTTTCACAATTTTTATGTTATAACTCGATATAATCACAGCACGCATTACGCAATGGCTGTCTTTCAGCTAAGCAAACGCATAAAACGCGCGCGAAATAAACAAATAAAACGGGCCAGAGCTAAAAGCAAATCACGCGCAAAATAAATTGTTTTTTGACCTGGATTGCTGTTGGGGATCCTATAGATCGTTATGAAAAATTATACTATACGGCTGTTTTTAATATTAGTTCTGCTTGCCTCAATCGCTTTACTAAGCTCATGTGGCGGTGGCGGATCTGGTAAAACACGCGGTGATGGCCCACCAGCGCGAGCGGTAGATTTATCCAATGTACAAAATGCGATCCCCAAGCGCGAACGCCAAACCAGAGCCGGTAATCCAAAAAGTTACGTTGTCTTTGGAAAACGCTACCGAGTTTTGCGACGCAATAAAGGTTATGTCCGACGTGGAGTCGCCTCTTGGTATGGTGCAAAATTTCATGGCCGACCCACATCGAATGGCGAAAGGTACAATATGTATCGGATGACTGCGGCGCACAAGTCTCTCAGAATACCCACTTATGTTCGAGTTCGTAATTTAGAAAATGGCAAAGTCATTGTAGTAAGAGTCAATGACCGCGGCCCCTTTGTCGGCAATCGAATTATCGATTTGTCCTATGCCGCAGCACATAAAATTGGCATGCTCGGAAAAGGTACTGCATTCGTACAAATAGAAACGGTTGAGCCAGGTGAAACTGATTTGCCTATGATTGCTGCTAATAAAAAACAGGAATCACCACTCTCACTCGATGCGCCAAAAGTTTCAAAAGTATTGCCTTTGGTCAGCCAGCTTCCTAAGTTTAAAACTGCTAGGCCCATTGAGTCTCAAAAAGCCAAAAACTCTCCGAGCCGAACACCCGAGCAACGTAGAAAAGATTACAATATTAAACAACAATCTAGGCAACAATTTAAAATCACCCCGGAACCTAAGCAACGTGTAATCATTCCCCCTAAAACTAAGCTCGCGCTTGCCTCCCCTGCTTCTAGTGGGCAAAAAACCCAAAGCAGTATGAGGGCTTTTATTCAAGTGGGTGCTTTTCGCAGCCGCCAAAACGCAAAAAAATTGTTTACTCGGCTTTGGAAATTATCTTATCCTTATCTCAGTATCCATAGATCTTATGCTCACGGTCGACCAATTTTTAGAGTTAGAATTGGGCCTTTAAACACGGTTAGACAACTCGATCTAATTTCTAATGATTTGACAAAAAATGGCTTTCGCATGACGAGAGTGGTCGTCAAGTAATTCATTATGCCTAGGTTAAACCATTCAGCCTGCCATTATGATAATTTTAATCGACAAGGTCTCATCCTCCGATAGCTCAAAAAGCTATTTGAGTAACAAAAAATAACTATAAAACATGCGGTAATCGATATATTATTAAAATCGACTGCTATACACTTAGAGTGCGTCCTGACTTAAAGTTTATTTCAGCATCAGCGCTAATACTATTACAGAACTATTTTCTTAATTATTTTGAGACCCAAAAAAGCAACTAATAATTATGTTTTTTCGAATGTATCGTTACAAAATATTACTTGTTTTATTAATATTAAACAGCACGACTCCCAATGTAACCGCTTTTGATGACATATCAAGCTTACAGCCTTTAGTTTCCGCAAAAGGCTACATCCTAATGGACTATCATTCTGGAGAGATTGTGCTGAAATCAGACAGCACTAAAAAACTAGAGCCTGCCAGTATTACCAAAGTAATGACCGCCTTCGTTGCATTTCGCTTGATTCGGCGAGGCAAGCTAAAGTTGAATGAAATAGCTAAAGTAAGCAAAAACGCTAAGTCTATGCACGGTTCTCGCAGTTTTTTAGAAATAGGTTCTAACATCAGCGTTGAAAATTTAATAAAAGGAATAATAATTCAATCCGGAAATGATGCCGCAGTTGCCTTAGCAGAGCATATCTCAGGTAGCGAGGCAAAGTTTGTACGATTAATGAATAAGCAAGCAAAAAAATTAGGAATGAATAATACGCATTTTAGAAATGTTTCTGGCCTATCAGACCCAGATCACTATTCGACTGCATACGACCTAGCAATATTGGCAAAAGCGCTAATTGACACTTTCCCCGACTACTATAACTACTACTCGCTTACTTCATTTAAACACAATAATATTTCTCAAAAGAACCGCAACACCTTATTATTTTGGGACCCAACAGTTGATGGAATTAAAACTGGATATACCAGCAACGCTGGATATTGCTTAATGGCCTCTGCCAAAAGAAATGGCCGGCGGTTGATCAGCGTTGTACTTCAGGACTATAGCGAAAGAGCAAGGGCTTTAAGTTCGAAAACGCTTTTAGAATACGGCTTTAAATACTATCAATCAGTCAAACTTAAGAACAAAAACATTGATAGTGATTTTGATGAGCTTGACGATTACTAGCACCTATCCACATTCAATTTAGCTTCTATTTAATTCACAGGCAATTTAATTTATAACACTGCTGTCCCGCTTAATATGAAAATATTTCATGAAACCTAGCTAAATAGGTCTAAATTGATAGAGTTACTATTTGAGACATGAAATCGATCTAAACACTGAGTTGCTAAATATTATAGGAATGCCCAAAATTATCCAATGTA
>QIKQ01000209.1 GCA_003233075.1 Gammaproteobacteria bacterium | reverse complement strand
TAGTAACTCTATCAATTTAGTCCTATTTAGCTAGGTTTCATGAAATATTTTCATATTAAGCGGGACAGCAGTGAAGTGGGTACTGTAATTCTACAGGTCGTTTGTATTGACACGAATTAGGCTGTCATTGGCCCCGCATTACGTTCGCTGCGCTCACTGCATACGGGCTTCTAGGTCTGAATTTAAGTAGCCTGCAAGTAGTGTTCGAAGAAAACGAAATTGGACTGGCGTTCAAAGCCAGAAACGTCGAACGCGATTCTGGCCGTGAACTAGCTTGTTAGTCGAAGTAAATGTCTTTCTAAATCTAACGGCGACGACGAGTTTTGTGAATGCGCAATCTTAGGCCAGGATAAATATAACCTCGACGACCAATTTTGCCTCGATTCCAGCGTTTAATTTGCGCAAGGGATACCCGGTAGCGTTTTGATATTCGAAATAATGTATCACCTCGTCGTACGACATAGGTGATGCGACGACTGCTTCTGCGAATTGTTGATTTCGATTTGCTACGACTTTGCGCGCGTTTGCGATAGCGTGCTTTGAAACGACTGATACTCGCACTGCGTCGACTTTTGTAAATTGTTAGGCGTTGGCCGCGACGCAATCGTGCACGTCTTGACAGACCATTCCATTTAGCTAGGCGAGTTCTAGAAACTCTATAGCGGCGTGCGATTCGATATAAGGTGTCTCCACGGCGAACTCGATAACGAATTCGACGTCCTTTGCGACTCGATGGAGAGCTTAATCGTTCCGAGCCTTTAATACGTTGGGTAAGAGATAATTTATACGCCTTTCTATCTATATAGGAGACAGGGATTCGGATTGTTTGTCCAGCTTTTACTCTATTGCCTTTCAGCTGATTTATATTGCGTATGAGTGCTACAGTTATTTTGAATTTTCGCGCCAGGCTGGTTAAAGATTGTGAGCGGCTAACTTTGTAGTCTTTCCATGACAACAATTCTTCTGGCGCTAGTTTGCTTATTTTTGCTTTAAAATCGTCGGCGACTTCAATGGGAATTAGTAAACGATGCGGACCCTTTGGCGAAGTTGCCCATCTATTAAAGCCTGGGTTAAGCTTATACATTTCTTCCAAGCTAATGCCAGCCAGTTCAGCAGCAATTGCTAGATCGATTTGGTGGCCAATAAAGACAGATTTAAATTGAGGTTCGTCGGGGATTTCTCTGAGTGTTAGACCGTATTTTTTTGAATTTTTAATGATTGCGGTGATTGCTAATAATTTAGGTACATAGGCCCGAGTTTCACGTGGTAGTTTTAAGTGCCAATAAGATGTGCTTCGCCGAAGGCGCCTGTTTCGTCTTACTGCCCGCCCGACTCTGCCTTCGCCCGAATTATAGGAGGCTAGAGCCAACATCCAGTCGCCTTTAAACAGCTTCGTTAGCTTGGTTAAATAGGCCAGACTAGCACGAGTGGAACCAACGAGGTCGCGACGACCGTCGTACCACCAATCTTGTCTTAAGCCGTAAATTCGACCAGTGGAAGGAATGAATTGCCAAATTCCTGATGCTGCGGCGTGCGAGTAGGCGAACGGTTGGAAAGCACTTTCGACAACAGGCAGTAAAGCGAGCTCTGTTGGGATGCCGCGTTTTTCAACTTGCTCTAGTACATAATGTAATACTGGTTCAGCTCGATCATATACTCGCTCTAGGTAATCAGGGTTATTTTTAAACCATCTGATTTCTGCTAGTACCCGCGGATGAGTTGACTCTCGGAATCTTAAACCAGCTCTTAATCTCGTCCAGATTGACGACCTAGTTCGATGTTTTACATAAGGACGAACTTTTGAGTCTTTGCTTGCTTTAGTAAAATCAAAATTAGGTTGGGTATGAACAAAAACCTCGATGAGATTTTCATCAATTTTGGTAGGATCGCTAAATTCGATCGGTTTTTGACTATTATCATTGCCTTTAACTTTGGTGCTGGTTGCTTGGCACGAAAAAAGGCCAATGACAATGAATAATACAACGCTGAATTTAAAATAATTTTTTAGATGCATATGATCGCTGACTTTATGAGTTAGGTTGATGTTTTAGTGTGATTACTATTAGGGTAATAAGTTGCATTAAATCGTTCCACTCTGAATTCGTCTAACAATTAAGCATTAATTTTCAATTAGTTGAGACTGTTTAAATGCAGTATACAGGAGTTTTTACTCTGAAATCGAGCTTCAATTTCGTACATTATTTAGACGATTTTTCGTCTCACCTACAGGATTGATAAGCAATAAGTATGCTAATCCCTAGATTTTTTAAAAATGGACTTAATTTTTTTACTTATACAACCAGATTAGAAGTTTAGGACCGATTAAAAGTTCAGTTAGAAAAAACAGTATGTCTGTGTGGATTCGGCGTAAATTGGCAGTCGTATTTTACCCGATCGTCCTTAAACCACAGCTACCACTCTGTTTTTGGTCGGACGAAGAAGCTACTATGAATTGTGCGAATGAGTCGTGTGTTAAAATTTACTGAAGAATTTGCGCAAGTATTAGTCTATTCTTAAGAATATGCAGTAAATAGTTAATTAATTCAATCTTATAAAGAGACTAATCGCGAGAAATTCTTGCTATTCCGAATCGAATATTTAAAATAATCAAATCGTGTGGATCTTACAAATATGTTTCAACTAGAACAATGGCACAAGACATCTTTAGGTAGTTTATTAAAACTGGCGGAACAAAGTGCCTTATCCCAGCAACTGCATAACTTGTTTGGTTATCATTTATTGTTAATCGGTTCCGATGATATTGATTTGGTGAGTAACTCTCGAGTACGTCATCGAGCAATTTTGACCAAACAAATAAAAAAATACCAATGCTCGGCAATTGGCGGTAAACCTGAGGCCTTGCCAATTATGACCGATAGCATGGACGTGGTTATATTGTTCCACAGTCTTGATTTCACTCAGGATCCGCATCAAGTATTGCGTGAGGCAGAACGAGTTTTGATGCCGGAAGGGCACATTATTATTATCGGATTTAATCCTCGAAGCTTGTGGGGCTTACGTAAATGGATGCCTTTAAAACGAGCCAATACACCTTGGCGAGGTAAATTTGTAAGTGCTAATCGAATTAAGGACTGGCTGGGATTGCTTGGCTTTGATTTAGTTTCCAATCAACAATTATTTTATCGTCCACCAGTTAATCATGAGGGGTTTTTAAATAAGTTAAATATTTTTGAAAACTTTGGAAAGAAATTCATTAAATTATTTGGTGCTGTATATGTCATAACGGCAAAGAAAAAAGTATTAAAATTAACTCCAATCAAACCTCGTTGGCGGCCTCAAAAAAAGGTGGCGAGTGGATTAATCGATACGGCATCAAGAGGCGCAATGAAATTTGAGTCGGATGCAGATAAACCAAATAAAACTTAATAAGTTCAGTAAAGAATAAATTATTAAAAGGAAAAGTATGGAGCTAGTAGAAATTTATACCGACGGTGCCTGTAGAGGCAATCCAGGGCCAGGTGGTTGGGGAGCGTTAATGCGTTATAAGGACAGTGAAAAAAGTTTATATGGCGCTGAAAAAGACACAACAAATAATCGTATGGAACTAATGGCGCCCATTAAGGCATTAGAAACATTAACCCGAGAGTGTGATGTTGTCATTACAACGGATTCAAAATATGTTAAAAACGGTATTACGGACTGGATTCATAATTGGAAAAAACGAAATTGGAAAACAGCAGCAAAAAAACCAGTTAAGAACGTTGATTTATGGGTCCGGCTTGATGATCTAGTGAATCAGCATAAAGTAGAATGGCGTTGGGTTAAAGGTCATTCAGGTCATGTTGAAAATGAAATAGTCGATCAGCTTGCTAATCGTGCGATTGACGAAAAGAGATTTGAGTAACTTATGAGACAAGTAGTACTAGATACAGAAACAACCGGATTATCTCCATCCAGTGGGCATCGAATTATTGAAATTGGTTGTGTAGAGCTGATTAATCGTCGTTTGAGTGGCAATGTTTATCACCAATATATTAATCCAGATCGAAAAGTAGATCAGGGCGCGTTTGAAGTGCATGGCATCAGTAACGATTTTCTTGCAGACAAGCCTCGATTCGCGGATATTCGTGACGATTTCATCAGTTTTATAAAAGGCGCTGAATTAATAATTCACAACGCGCCGTTTGACGTAGGTTTTATTAATCATGAATTTAAATTAATCAGTAAGTCAAACAAACTAGTTGATGAAATTTGCAGCGTGTTAGATACTTTGTTATTAGCGAGAAAAATGCATCCAGGCCAAAAAAATAATTTGGATGCTTTATGTAAGCGTTATGAAATTGATAATTCAAAGCGTGACAAGCATGGCGCCTTATTAGATGCTGAGATTTTATCAGACGTATACTTAATGATGACAGGGGGCCAAGCGGATCTAATGTTCGCTGATGATTCCAGAGCAGGTCAAATTGCTCGCAAAAGATCGAAATCTAAAGTTTTTAAAAATATTGACTTGATTCCTACTATCAAGGCCAATGCAGAAGAAAAAGCTGCTCATTTAACAAGACTTGACGAAATTAACGAAGTGAGTAACCAGCAATGTCTATGGCTTAAAGAGAGTGAGTAGCTGTGACCACAATTCTTAAAGAAGATCACGCAATTTCATTTCGAGAATCGAGCGATGAAGATATCGATTTAATAATCGGTTTATGGCATGAATTAGATAATCATGTAAAAAATCACTCTAATAATTTCGCCAAACTAAAAAAGTCGTCTGATTATCATCAATACATAATGAAATGGATTAATAAATATTACTCCAGCAGTGATGCATTGATTTTAGTCGCGGAGTATCAGGGAGAATTGTGCGGATTTATTAGTACGCAAATTCAATATATGCCATGGTATCACATTCAGCGCATAGGCTTGATTGGTCCCTGTTATGTAAAGCCATTGTATCGTCGACGTGGAATTGCAAAGCAGCTTGTTTCGCGTATCGAAAAATGGTTAGTTGAGAAAGAAATTAAATATATTGATGTGATTTGGGACCAAGGTAATTTTGATGCCCAAAAATTTTGGCAAAACATGGGATATGACCCCGCTCAGGTTCGAGCAACTAAGCGAATCGGACCAAAATAAGAGATTTAGGGAAATTGTATATTAAATACGACTATAAAAAGATGTAGTTCGCACGGCAACGCCATTAACTTAAGCTTTGTTATGAAATATTTGTAGCCCGTTCGGAGCGTTTGAAGAACGCGTACTGCGGGAAAGAGTTTAGATTTCCTGCATATTGTCGCCTACGGCGACTTCTTACGGGCTACTGTATTATTGAAAATTTTGTAGCCTGTCGATGGCCTTTGCGTCGTTCTCGGCCAACGATGGTCAAAAAACACCGAATACCTTGTATTAGCCGTGTACGCCACCAACTATAATCATGAGTCATTAGCTGAGAGTTGCACAATGGATTTGGTATTATCAATGTCGGTTTTTCGAAGAGTAGCAGAACTGGAGAACTTTTCTGAAGTTGCTCGTGAACTTGATTTATCACAACCTACCGTAAGTAAGCATATTGCTGCTCTTGAGAAACATCTTAGCGTTACTCTGCTTAATCGAAACACACGCCAGCTCAGTTTGACAGACATCGGTAAGCAATATTATGAACGCTGTGTTTTCATACTTGATGAATTGAACGAAACGGAATCGAGTATTCGTGATCAACAATCTACACCTAGCGGGACCTTACGTATTAATACGCCTATCACTTTTGGCGAACTGAAAATAGTGCCGCATTTATGGAAATTTTTAGAGAATCAGCCGGAATTGAATATTGAACTTATCATGGATGATCATTATGTTGATTTAGTTAAGGATGGAGTTGATGTCGCTATTAGAATTGGACCTCTCGCAGACTCAAATCTTATCGCTCAGCACATTGGCGATAGCCCACGAGTGACTGTTGCTAGTTTAGATTATATTGAAAGACAGGGTGAACCAGAAACGCTTCAAGATTTGAATGTTCACAACTGCATTGTTTATTCCTTGTTAACGACTGGTAACGAATGGCATTACTCGGGCCCAAGAGGTAAAGAAACGATTCGAGTCGATGGACGCCTGAGCGTAAATAATCCGCATACAATTCGTCAGGCAGTATTGGCAGGGCAGGGGATAGCCGTAACTCCACTTTGGCTGATAGAAGATGAAATTAAATTAGGTAAGGTAAAGCCAATTTTAACGCAATACGAACCATCTTCATTAGAAATTCATGCGATATATCCTGATCGCCGATTTGTTGCTGCCAAGGTGCGATGTTTTATTGATTATATTCGAGACTATTTTTAATGGCTCGAATTCAGATAGTAGGTCTTACTTATTCGTATTTTGAATAACAATTATGCCATTCCATGTCATTATCAATCAAGGTCTATTGGGTTACACTGCTTGCCATTAGTAATAGCATTTTGTATATCACAATAAGGAACTACGTCTAATGTCTAGCAACAAGCAAAAATATGCGCACCCGGAATATTTGATAGAGACAGAAAACTTAGCTTTACAGCTTGATGATGAAGATTTACGGATTTATGATTGTGGCGTCAAGGTAATGCCTAATCCGGATGACGCTCAAAAGATAAATATTCCGTTTGTCTTTCAGAGTGGGAAAGAGACTTATCAGCAAGCGCATATTCCGGGTGCGGCCCATATTGATATCGTCACTGAATTGTCTGACCACTCTTCGATATTACCTTTAATGTTGCCGCCAATCGAACAATTTACTAAGGTGATGAGTCAATACGGTATTAGCAGTAAAAGTCGAGTTGTCTTATACAGTACGGCTGAGCCAAATTGGGCTGCTAGAGTTTGGTGGATGTTACGTGCCTTTGGTTTTAAGCAGGCAGTGATTCTCAATGGCGGTTGGCAAAAATGGACTGCGGAAGGGCGAGCTGTTTCAATAAATGATTGTAATTATGCGCCAGCTCAATTCACAGCTAAGCGACAATCAAATTTATTTGTTAACAAAGCTGAGGTTCTTGCCGGAGTTGAAGATGATGAAGTTTGTATTGTGAGTGCTTTGCCGCCAGGGATGTACACAGGTGAAAGCGATATGGTCTTTGGACGTAAAGGTCATATTAGCGGCAGCGTCAATGTACCCTTTTCATCTTTACACAATCCTATGAATCAAACTTATTTAACAGCGGAAGATTTACAGAAAAACTTTGATTCTGTTAATGTCGGCAAATCAAATAAAGTAATTACCTACTGTGGCGCTGGTATTGCCGCTGCAAACAATGCCTTTGCTTTAAAGCTACTGGGTTATGAAAACATCGCAGTGTACGATGGCTCTATGTTTGAATGGGGCAATGATAGCTTCTTGCCAATGGAATCCTAATCTGGCTTTACCTAGCTCGTAGGTCAATGCCGTTAACTTAAGAATAATTAAATTTATTGTAGCCTGTAGGAGCGCAGCGGTCGTTCTCGCACATCCGTGTGCTCCACGACATAAGGTCGTCGTGGCCAAAAGTACAGGGAAATCTATTTAAATCGTTATTATTTCCCTGTACTTGGTGTTTTATTTATCCAGGGAGGGATTTTTGTCGTGGAGGCCATGGAAGGCCGAGAACGATCAAACGCCTCCTACAGGCTACTTAATTTTGTAACAAAGCTTAAGTTAATGGTATTGCCGTATCAGCTCGTTTTTTTCAAGATTTCTTTTACCTATTCTGCGCAACGAACAGAAATAACAAATTAATTACAATTGTTGCTATTATGCTTTGCCATCCTTAGATAGTATAAAGATTCAAGATTAAGTAGACGCTAATTCGTACTTTACTCGTACTAAATGTAGCTAAGCAACTGGAGTTGGTAGTATGGTAAATCAACGTATTCTGAGTAATTATTTTAGTTTGAGTATTGTCACAATTTTTTCTTTTTGTTATAGCGCAATTAGTCTCGGTGAGACTCAGTTGAAAAATTTTCGTGATAACTCAAAGCAAGCCTTTATTTCTAAATTATACCAAACTAAGTCAACGAATATAGATGAGAGAAATTTTAGCACTCGAATAGCGAATGTGGATACACCTTTGTACGAAATTACGGGTTCTTTTTTTGAAACCCCGCTTGTAATTCATCAATGGCAATTCAAGTTGCTTCCAGGTAATAGCCATTTTGGTGACACGGTAAATCACCGTTTTACGATATTAAGTTCAAACCAGATTTATATAGAACAGACTATGCTTTATCACGGTTCAGCACAATGCCGTATTTTCTACGTCAACTCACAAGCTCTTTTTAAGCCTAAGACTTGTATTTCAAGCGATTTTTCCAATACTTATTATAAAAAACTCGCTTCAAAATATTTTGCAATTTGGGGTAGTAGTGAAGGAGTGAGTGAATTTATATTTGCAAAATATTCTGCCGTAAGCGGCCAAACAAATTTAATAAATATTTCTTTGGGGTATGCACAAATTGAAAATGTGAAATACGTCAACGAGGTGCTTTATTTTAGCTCTAGTTGTAATGTCATTAAGGGATGCCCTATAAGCGCTGATATATTTGATAAGCTGGCTTTAAAGTTTAAGTGGAGTGAGTCTACAGGTATTGTGAAAATGGAAAATTAACACATCACTCGCGGGTGAGCGTTGACAGCTCGTTCATACTCGCTAGCTAAGCTCGTCAGCTAATGTCTACAAAATAGAATAAAACAAATAGAGCAGCAGAGAGAGGCCAAATACTAATAAAGTAATACTGAGCATGCCTTCAATTGTTTGTGACCAGCTTGAGAAACGATTTAATCGTGGGTATTTACGTTGGCCAATACTAGAAATTAAATTATTTAAAAAACCAAGCAGGGAATTATAGGTTTTCGCTGTGAGTTTACCTATGCTTAAAGCAAAACCAAAAAATAGCTTTCGATATAACCAGTCAAAATCCAAACTGATTGTTAGCGTACACTTTATTAAAGGCAATAGAACAAAAAATGCCAGTCCCGAAAATAATAATAGTTGCAGTTGCGAGATCACGTGCGATGCAGAGTAGGCATTGTAGTTGTTCACTGTCGGTCCGATTAAGTCATACAGTGGCGCAGGGTAAACACCTAGCGCAAGACAAAAGAAGGCAAAGATGTACATCGCCCAACGCATGTTCGCTGGTGGTTCTTCAGGGCGCATGCCCGAGTCTTTCTGGAAAAAGACAAACCAGGGAAACTTTAATCCGGCATAAAAAAATGTACCTGCCGTGGCTGCTGTGAACAGAAACCAGACTAACATTAAATGCTGATCAGCCGCCGCTGTTGAAACCATCGATTTAGATATAAATCCAGATGTTAATGGAAAAGCAGATATTGCAAGAGCACCTATGATGCCGCACAAGGCGGTTTTGGGCATGGTTTGAAATAAGCCGCCGAGGTCGGTGCATTTTCTTTTGCCAGTTTGATATAGAACAGAGCCGGCACTCATCAGTAACAATGCTTTATAGATAATATGACTAAAGGCATGGGCGGCAACACCTGCAAGAGCGAGGTCAGTGCCGATGCCTATGCCTGTCACCATAAAACCAACTTGACTGACTACGCTGTAGGCGAGAATTCGGCGCATGTCATTTTCAAGCAGCGCATAAATAATGCCGTAGAAAACCATGTACAGACCAATATAAATTAAAGCTTCAGTCCCAGCAAAACCAACTATTAAAACATAAACGGCAGTTTTAGTTGTAAATGCTGACAGAAAAACACTACCGCTGGGGCTGGCTTCCGGATAAGCATCAGCAATCCAAGCTGAAATAGGTGGTGCGCCGATATTGACGAGGACGCCGATTAAAATCATGATTTCGGCAAAACCCATTTGACCTGCTGTCATATCTTTGAATGTGATATCACCCGTTTGGGCGACGTGCGCAGCAATGCCGACCATTAATATGACGCCACCGAGTAAATGTATTAAGACATAGCGTAATCCAGCACGATGTGCTTCTTTTGTTCGATTCGACCAAATCACTAGTGTCGAACCCACAGCCATGAGTTCCCAAAAAATAAACAAAGTAATTAAGTCGCCGGCAAGTACTACACCGATGGCGCTGCCGCTATACAATAAGGCTGCGCTAAGCTCCAGGCTGTTGGCTTGGCGATAAGCGTAAAGATTACCGACAAAGGCCACGATTGAAAAGATGACGGCGAAAACAATACCGAATTGAGAATGTTGTAACCAGACAAGATTAAAACCCAAAAACTCAATTGTGGAAGCGTGACCTTCTGGCAAGAGTAATATAAGTGTCAGGACCAAGAGTGGTAAGACTAAAACCAGAAGTGAACGTAAGTGGCCTCGTAGAAATGGAATTAGGACCGCGCCGGCTATTAAGATAAAAGCTATTGGAAAATTTAATTCGCTCACTCGCTTGACTCTTTATTGTGCTTGTTTTCTTGATTGTAGCTATTTTGATAATATGTATCGGGACGTTTAATATTAAAACCTAGGATTTTTGCACCAATCACCATTAGCAAGCAACTCAGAAAACCAAACCAGGCAGAAAAACCAAAGCTTGCCTCTATACCAAAATGAACTTTATGTTCGACGAAAAATTCGAGTAAGACGGTAATCACAAGGCTAGTTAAAAGAAAAATCCAGAGCTTTTTAATGGTTGCTGGCCGTACTAGCCAATGTTTTTCTTCACTCATGGTTTAACTCCCGATGGTATGGATAAAGATAAAACTGTCGGGTCAAGAAATAAGCCTTTTAATAATTCGATTAGCGGACCGATGAAAAAGAATAAGGCGATTGTCCCAGTGGCGCAAAGCATAATGGCAAATACCATGAGTTTTGGAGCTTCTTGTTGTGTTTCAGGTATACAATCTGCTTTTTTGAAAAAAGCAGCATAACAAACTGGTAGAAAATAGGCAGCGTTTAAAATTGTGCTCAAAATAATAACGCCGACAGCAAACCATTCGTGTAATTTTAAACTGCCTAATAATAAATACCATTTGCTAACAAAGCCAGCCGCGGGTGGTAGGCCAATCATTGAAATCGCGCCAATGGTGAAGGCGGCCATGGTCCAAGGCATGTATCGACCTATGCCATTCAGTTCACTGACTTTAGTTTTACGGCTGGCGGTGTAAATTGAGCCGGCGGTAAAAAACAAAGTTATTTTGCCGAACGCATGAATCGCGATATGCAAGGCTGCTGCCAGTATGGCCAGTGGGTGCAACAGTAAGCTGGCCATGGTCACGTAAGATAATTGACTCACCGTCGAATAAGCGAGGCGGCGCTTGAGGTTGTCTTGCAATAATGCAAATACCGACGCTAGAATAATGCTGAAGCCGGCGAGGTAAACCAGATATTCGGTGACAGGTATGGACTCCAGTGTGGTTGGTCCGAAAATATAAATAACTACTTTTAAGACTGTAAACACGCCGGCTTTAACCACAGCAACTGCATGTAATAACGCGCTTACGGGTGTGGGCGCGACCATGGCGGCAGGCAACCAGCGGTGTAAGGGCATAATGGCGGCCTTACCTATACCAAAAATAAACAGACAGAGTAAAACTGATAATAGGATAGGATCTGCTGTTTTAGAAAACACGCCACCTAGAGTAAACTCAAGAGTACCCGTCATATGGTAAGTCCAAAGTATTGCAAACAACAAAAACACAATGGAGCTGGAAAGCAAATAAGCCAAATAAGTCCGACCGCCTTTTTTGGCCGCCTCATTGCCCTTATGTGTCACTAAAGGGTAGGTCGATAAAGTCAGGACTTCATAAAATATGAATAAAGTTAAAAGATTAGACGACAGTGCTAAGCCCATGGTGCTAGCGATAGCGACTGCAAAAAAAATATAAAAGCGAGTTTGATTTTGTTCTTGATTGCTGCGCATATAGGAAATGGAGTAAAGTGTATTAATAATCCATAAAAAGGAGGCGAGCAAACAAAACAATAAGCCTAGTGGTTCGGCACGAAAACTAATTTGCAGTCCAGGAGCGAATTCAATTAAATTAATAACAGATGAATTTGTCGCTGTATCCCAGTTTTTTAGTAAGAAAATGACGGCGACAAACAAACACAAAGAAGTTGCTATCGAGAAAAATTCACGCAAGTTCGCTTTGCGTGAGCTTAGCGCGATAAAAACTATGCCTACCCAGGGAATAAGCAAGACGAAGAGCATAGGGTTCGTGAGCATCTACTTAACTTCCTATTATTTGCATGGCGGCAGCTTTAGTAATGCCGGCGTTAAGGGAAGTTTCGATACCGAAATATATATTCAAAAAAACTAAAAACATGACAGGGATTAACATGCTTAAGGGTGCTTCTTTCACCGCGACATTTGTTTCCTTGGCTGGTTTAAAATATAAGACTTCGATGATTTTCCAAACATAAACTACTGCCAAAAGCGAAGCGAAAAGTATGACAGCGACGATCCACCATTGATTTTGCTCTAGTGCGGCAAGTACTAAATACCATTTGCTAACAAAGCCTGCTGTAAGCGGTATCCCAATTAAACTAAAACCGCCAATCACGATGCCCGCGGAAGTGAATGGCATAGCTTTGCCCAAGCCTTGTAGATCGCTTAATTTACTGCTACTCATGCGCAGTACTAGGCAGCCAATGAGTAAGAATAAACTGGTTTTGATAATGGCGTGATTAAAGATGTGCGCTAAACTAGCCTGCAATCCCAGGACTGAAATTAAACTTAAACCGAGAGTCATATAACCAATTTGTGCAATGCTAGAGTAGGCCATTAAGCGTTTAATATCAGTTTGAAAGATGGCCACTAGCGAGCCGTAAAGAATGGTAATAATACTGAGCACTAATAAGATGACATCCAACTGCAATGTCGTGAAACTAAATTTGATACCGAAAATCGCCGTTGTAAAGCGAATCAAGGCGTAGATTGCGACTTTAGTTGCAGTGCCTGCTAAAAAGGCTGATACCACGGTGGGCGATTCCGAGTATGCTTTCGGTAACCATAAATGAAAAGGAAAGAGGGCAACTTTAATTGCTAAGCCAATGACTATAAAAGCATAGGCGACGTAAATCGTACGAATGTCATGTAGCTTTGCAACCTTTTCACCAAGATCGTATATATTTAGTGTGCCAGTATGAGCATACAAAAGACCGATGCCAATGAGTATAAACGTAGCGCCGACCGTGCCCATGATTAAATATCGGAATGCAGCAAGTAAGCAGGCTCTTGATTTGCCTAAGCTAATTAAAGCGTAGGACGCGAGAGATGAAATTTCCAAAAAGACAAATACGTTAAAGGCGTCACCAGTCGCAGTAATACCCAGTAATCCTGTTAAGCAAAGCAAGAATGCGGTGTAAAACAGGGTGATTTTTTTCTCGGGAATTTCTTGCAAGATACTGCGTTTGCCGTAGAGGATTACAATTAAGGCGATGAAACTAACGATTAAGCCAATCAGTGCCGACATGATATCCATGCGATATTCTATGCCAAAGGGTGCCGCCCAACCGCCTAATGCGTAAGAAATTGTTTTTGTTGTACTGGTTGATACGAAATAGAGCAAGTAAGCGGATATTGAAAAGCTAGCTGTACAAACAAATATTACAAAAGCACGGACTAATTTAGCATTGCTTAAAATAATGCATAATGGTGCTGCAATTAGTGGGATAACGACTTGAAGTACGATTAATTGATTTAACATATTATTATCTATTTATTCTTTTTCTGTTTGTTCTTGTTGTCGAATTTCGGTTTCTTCAATTGTGTTGTAGGATTGTTTTATGCGAACAATTAAGGCCAGTCCTAACGCGGTAGTAGATACACCAACTACGATGGCTGTTAGTATTAGCACATGCGGTAATGGGTTAGAGTACGCTGAAAATTCGTTGATTTTGTCAGTAATAATTGGCGCAGTACCATTTAAAATTTTAGCCATACTGATATACATAACAAAAACAGCAGCTTGAAAAATATTCAAACCAATTATTTTTTTAACTAAATTTGAACTCGCGGTGACGATATAAAGTCCAAATACCAAAAGGGTGATAACCGCCCAGTAAGTTATAATAGCGTGCCAATCAGTCATCAGCTTTTAATCCAGCAAAATGGTAAAAGATTAATAATATAACCGACGCAACGGTAATGCCTACGCCAAGCTCTATAATGAGAATACCGAGATGTTGTCCGCTTACGGCTGACTTAGCAAGGTAATTGTAATTTAAAAACTCACCACCGAGCAACATTGTCACGACACCTACCCCGGCAAAAATCAAAACACCTAATGCGGCGAATATTTGCAGGGTTGTGGATTTGATTACTTTTTGAGTGTTTTCCAAACCAAATACGAGGACATGTAATATTAATGCCGAGGCGAAGATGACGCCTGCCTGAAAACCACCGCCCGGACCAAAATCACCATGAAATTGAACGTATAAAGCAAACAACATAATGATTGGGATTAATATTTTACTGACTATTCTTAAGATAATGTGATGCTTCATGATGGAACTTCTTCGTTATCTGTTTCGTTAGTTGTGTTTAATTTGTTTTTCGATTTTCGTTTAAAACCGCCGAGTAGTAATAACACCCCAATGCCTGCGCAAAAAACCACAACCACCTCTCCTAGCGTATCATAACCACGCTTGCTGGCTAGGATAACAGTGACAATATTCGGCGCGCCGGTTTCTTTTTGGGATTTTTCCAAATAGTTTTTGGTTACTTTGTATTGATGAATAGGGTTGTCTTTTTTCCCGTAGGCTGGAATATCCATAGTGCCATAGATGAGCAAACCGCCAACCGCAAGTGATAATACCAAGGGTGCCCATTTAATTTTAATATGTCGCTGACATTCTTGACCTGTATATAAAATTGTGGCGAGCACGAGAATGGTTGATATTCCTGCACCAACGGCCGCTTCCGTAAAGGCGACATCTACGGCATCCATGATAATAAATAAACAAGCCGCAAGTAGGCTGTAAACTGATAACAAAATAGCGCCAGCAAATAAATTGCGCAATAGGGATATGCCAATAACGCAGATAAACATAAAAAATAATAAGCTATAGGTGAGTAGAAGTTCGATGATATTGTCCTTGATATTGTCTTAATGTTTATTTGCTTTGGTCTTGCTTGATTTTGAATTATTGTCGATAAGTGGTTTACAACCGCCGTGTATCGCTGCTTTCGCAAGTGCATGCGCGGAAGTCGGGCTAGTAATAAATAAAAATAAAAAAATAATGATTAATTTAACGGTGATGAGACTAGCACCTGCTTCTAACATAAAGCCAAATAATAGCATGCCTGCACCCAGTGTATCGGTAATACTAGCTGCATGAAAACGAGTAAATAAATCGGGGAAGCGTAACACGCCAATGGCTCCAACCAGTATAAAAAAACTGCCGCCAGCAATCAGAAACCACTTGGTAAATAATAAAAGACTATCCATATTTAATTGTTTTCCGATTTATCATTATTGCAATCGTTTTTCGCTTCTTTGCCAGCATGGTGTAGACCGCCGTACTTAAAATATTTTAGAATTGCGATCACACCAATAAAATTAATGAGCGCGTAGACCAGAGAAATATCGAGAAACTCAGGGCGATTGGTCATAAATCCATAGGCGGCTATAAGTAGGACGGCTTTGGTGCCAAACATGTTCGCCGCTAAAATCCGGTCGTAGACCGTCGGTCCGATGATGCCGCGAATTAATGCAATAAACATAGTGACTAATAT
>QIKQ01000077.1 GCA_003233075.1 Gammaproteobacteria bacterium | reverse complement strand
AAGCGACCGCATTGTTTAAAAAGAGTCGTAATCAACGTTGGGAGCTAATGGAAGCTATGAAGGGCAATACTGCACCTAATGATATTAGTGAAGTTAATATAGCCGCCACGTATTTTGACATAGCAATCGATGAAAGCTCCGCTGTAGATGAAGAAAGTATAATTTTAGATGCGAATTCAGCAGATCAATTTGAGTTTTGGGGGGAAGCAAATAATAACGCGAGTTTATTAGCAACAATAAATAATGTAAAAGAGTTTGTTCTCAGAGCAAAAATAAGCTACGTGGAATTACTCGCATTGCTTGATTTGGATTATATAAATCCAGAGTCAATAATGACAATTATACATTTAGATGGGAGTTGTGATCTAGATAAAAAAGAAATCAGTAATTTAGATGTAAATGCCTTGGATCGGATGAATCGGTTTTTACGACTTTATCGTAAACTAGACAAAAAAGAATGGGACTATTGGCATTTGGATTTTATGCTTCAGGTGTTAAGCCCCAACTCAATTGCGATTGAACTCAATGAGGGTTTCCTAATTCGTTTAATGCATTTTGAGCGTTTACGAAAGGCGATAGGTAAAAAGGTCGATATTGAAAAGCTAGCTGTATTATTTTATCCAATCAATAGCAAAACAATCTATACTAAAGAGCACAAAACAAGGAAAAATGCATTATATCAAAAATTATTTTTAAATAAACGACTCCATAATCCGGTCGAAGCAGATTTTGCATTACTAAAAGTTGATATTGGAGTTTCAGCTGTTAGCTTAACCCAGCATTTAAGTTATTTGCAGTCTGCATTCAAAGTAAAACAAGAAGAACTTGAACAGCTAATTAATCTGACTCGCCCTTCAGATAATTCACTCTATTTATCAGACAAGTTGCTGCTCGATAATTTATCTTTTCTATATCGCCATATTTGGTTAGCAAAGTCACTTAAAATAAATATTGATGACTACATTGCCTTGCATAAACTGTACGCAAAAGATATTGATGTTTTTTCAAAACCAAAAGAGGCGCTGGAGTTTTTGGAGTTAGTCAATTATATAAAAGATTCAAATCTGTCTATTAGTGACTACGACTATATATTAACGGCTAATAAGAATAGCAAAGTAAGTCTAAAGGATGAGGCAGTTGAAAAAAGTCTTGACGAGTTGCGAAGTGGTCTACAAACAATCACTGATAATTATGATCCTAATCAATATGACTACCTAGTTAAAGACAATCCAGATGATATAGAAAAACTGTCAGAACTTCTTATTACTCTAGCGCAACAACTCGGGCGGACACCTACTGAAAGCCAATTTCTAGTAGATATTTTATTGAATAGGGTTGTCACTACCGTAAACGTGCCGAATTTACCTGAGTTAATATTTACTGACACAGAAACTATCAATATTCGCTATGTTGCGCCAGCAAGCTCAGATGCTTTTATCCAATTTACTGGGTTTATGTCAAATGCAGAGCGAGATACATTGTTGGCTGATCCTAATATGGCTGGTATGGCTGAGTTGGTAGCCTATCAAGATGCAAGATGCAATTCAGGATTTATACTTTCAACCCCGATTAGCATTTAAATATTTTGATTCAGTATTTGAAGTTGAGTTGGAGTCACTCAATGGGGGCATTAATTTTAAACAATTAGCAGACGATACCCTAAGTCAAAAAATTAGCCATAGTCCAGAATCTCAAAAATTAGTAATTAATGGGGTTATGACGCTAAATCAACGTAATGCGTTAAATTCAATAGACAATGCGGATGCATCTTACCAAGCTGCTGTTGATGCGTTATATTTAGAACCGCGCGCAAATACTGCCGACACTGAATTAATTTGGTTAAATTCATTTACTGTTGTTCCTGAAAATGCAATTGATAACTTATTAGATGCAAATGTTAGCGCTCTTGCTTATCTAGAAGTTATTGAATCGCGTTCTGAATTATATTCATTTTTTAGCGAACAGATAGAATTACAGTTAGATCAAATCGAATACCTAACTGAGCAAGTCGATTTTTCTGGCAATAGTCTTCGCGAACATTTTATTTCTGATTTAGTCAATACGACTAGTGAGACTAGTCAGGTTAATTATTCCAATAGCTTCGATCAATTTCATTGGTTAAATCGCATAGCTAAAATAATTAAGGCATATAAAATCGACTATGTAAAATTGAAATGGTGGTTTTCATCAATTACTAAGACGACAGCCTTAGGTCCGCTTAGTTTACCAATTAACAACACAGGTCAAGCCGCCAACTTAGAAGCCATTATTCGATTATATAGAATTAGCAAGCTAAATAATAAGCTGGATGGTGATTTGAGCTTACTGGAGATACTATCAAACATTGAAAACAATGTTTATGCTAGTTTTGCAGCGTTGGCTCCCGACATACATTTAGCTACTGACTGGGATATGGCTCAAGTATTAGTAGTACTTGATGCTTTAGATTTAACTAATGTGGATGATTATGCTTTAATTTCATCTTGGCAACGTTTGCTTAGTATTTTTAAATTTAGTCAAAATCTAAATGCAGGTATTAGCCAGCTTGCGGATTTTTCAAAACCGGATATTGGCTTTGAGGAGGTAAAAACATTAAAGCAATTATTGCAAGCGAAATACGGAACTGAAACTTGGTATCAGCTAAGTATTGAAGTACAAGATGTCTTGCGCGAACAAAAACGTGATGCTTTACTGGCATGGATATTATCCCACGCAAAACCAGCCAACGCCCCAACGGAAAAATGGGAAAATAGTAATGACGTCTATGCGTATTATTTACTCGATGTAGAAATGAGTTCTTGCATGTTGACCTCACGATTAGTGCAAGCGACTAATTCGGTTCAGTTATTTGTACAAAGATGCATGATGGGATTTGAGCCTGAAGTGGTAGTTAATGCCACAGGGGATGAGGGAGATAGTGCCTGGCATTGGTGGAAATGGATGCGAAAATACCGGGTCTGGGAGGCCAATCGCAAGGTGTTTTTATATCCTGAAAATTGGATTGAGCCCGAACTGCGAAAGGATCGATCAGAGTTTTTTCAAGAGCTATCTGATGAACTCATGCAAAATGATGTGAATGAGGAGACTGTTGAACAAGCTTATTTTAATTACATGCAAAAGCTTGAAGAGGTCGCCCAATTAGAAATAGTTGGTTTTTATCAAGAAGACGATGCGGATAAAACCCTGGTTCATGTGTTTGGTCGAACCTATGGTGCTGCACCTCATATTTACTATTATCGTAAATTTGATTTTCGTGGGTGGACTCCCTGGGAGAAAATTAATCTAGATATTAAAAGTGAGTTTTTAATTCCGGCAGTGGTAAACAAACGACTTTTTTTGTTTTGGCCAGAAATGATGGAAGTTGAAGCTCCTGGTAGTAATGATTCTGCTACAGTGCCTGATTTAGATAGCGGGGGCGACGCTCATACACTCGATAAACCGTTTAGAAGGTTAGAGATTAAGTTAGCAGTGAGTGAATACCGAAAAGGAAAATGGAAACCCAAGAAGGTTTCAACTGATGCTGCGTACACTAAAACATTTAATAAGGCACGTGGAAAAAAACGTTATCGGTTTTGGCCGATAGACTTAAGTCATACAACTGGGCAATTTTTAATAGGTTATGTAGGTACAAGCGATAATGCAGACATGACCCCTATTAGTCCACATACTACTCTATTATCTAGAGGTGCATTTGAGGTATTTGGTTGTAAAGGTGTTCCTGAATTGACTGATTACAAGCCGGAACTAATGAGGCATGTATTAGAGCCAGATGAGTATGATTTTCCGCCAATTGATATGAAATTTATTGAAAAGGAAAATGAGGGTGGTGATGACTACGCTTTGATTTATAACTCATTAATACCAGGAATCCAGAATTACACTGGATTAGTCCCCCTTTTAGATAATTCCCCCGGTATTTTTAATGTAAATCTAGCGTGGCACATTTCATTTCTTGATAAACTATTACAACAGGCACCCAAAAAAATATGGAATATTTATAGTCGAAAGGATGCATTTAAACTAAGTAGTTGGTTGCCACATTTTTACAGTGACAATCAACGAACTTTCTTTGTTTTACCTTTGTCTACTATTTGGAATAGACGGAGTCGCACTTATACACTTAATTATTATCCCGAATTGAAGGAGGGCGCAAAAGAGATATTAAATTATTTTAATTCACAATTTCAATCATTTGTAACTACAGTATTGGATGAGGGATTAGATCCGCAGGTTCGTCACAATCTCGAACATACAGTATCAGGAACCTTTGGGGTACCGTTGCCTTTAAGTGAGCAGGATTTTAAGAAATATGCTGTTAAGTTTCTGATGCAAGTGATTAATCTACTAGTTAGTATCGAAAGTTATAAGCTCTATGGAACAGCAAAATATCATTTTAGTAATTTTTATCACCCCTTTGTGTGTGATTTTATAAAAACGTTATTGAATCCTTTGCAGGGTATTCCAAAAGTGATGAGTCGAGAAATTCAGCTTACGCAAACAGGATTTAGTTTTAACAGCTTACACCAGCCAACGGGAAATGTACTCAAGGGATCAAATGAGGAGTATTATCCTGTTGAAAATGTTGATTTTAGTCCAAAAGGTGCCTATTCATCTTATAATTGGGAGATTTTCTTTCATATCCCGCTAATGATAGCTCAAAGATTGAGTGATAATCAAAAGTTCGAATCGGCCATGGAATGGTATCACTATATATTTAATCCACTGGGTATTGAGGGTAAATTGCCAAACGGAAGTGTTGCAGGAAGTCCACAAAAGTATTGGATTACTAAGCCCTTTTTTCTAACGACTAATAAAGATTATGTTAAACAAAGGATAGATACCATTTTAAGAGTTTTAGCGGGCGAGGCGGATGCGGAGACGGAATCGTACTTACAAGAGCTTGAATCTCAAGTACGTGATTGGCGCGATAATCCGTTTGAGCCACATCGCATCGCGAAGTATAGAACGGTTGCCTATCAAAAAACTGCGCTTGTAAAATACTTAGACAATTTAATCGCATGGGGAGACAATTTATTTCGCCAAGATTCAATGGAATCGATTAATGAGGCAACTCAGTTGTATGTGTTCGCCGCTGAAATATTGGGGCCAAGACCTGCAAAGGTTCCACCTCAACACAAACTTATTGGAGAAACTTTTATTGAGCTGGAAAGTAAATTCGATTCTATGTCAAATACTTTAGTTGAAGTGGAAAATTTGGTACCTGAACTGCCAGGAACAGGTAATGATGAAGACGAACAACCTCTATTACCATCGCTGTATTTTTGTATTCCTCAAAACGATATGTTATTAAGTTATTGGGATACGGTTGCTGACCGTTTATATAAAATTCGTAATTGCATGAATATTGATGGTGTTTTTAGAAGTCTGGCACTGTTTGAACCCCCGATTGATCCGGCGGCATTAGTTAAAGCGGTAGCCGGTGGGTTGGATATCGGTAGTGCATTAGCGGATATGAACGCGCCATTACCGTTTTATCGTTTTGAAACTTTATTACAAAAGTCAAAAGAGATTTGCAACGACGTGAAAGCATTAGGTTCCGCTTTGCTTAGCGCTCTTGAGAAAAAAGATTCTGAAGCGATTTCGTTATTGCGTCAAGTGCATGAAGTCAATATGCAGGAAAAGGTTCTGAGTGTTAGAAAAGAACAATATAATGAAGCCTGGGAGAATCGCGAGGCCATCGCCGCTAGTAAGGAAATGGCGAAAGCGAGGAGTAATTATTATAAAAAATTAAAAGATGAGGATATAAATGCGCATGAAATGGCGGCTTTTGTATTGAACGCGATTGCGGCGGGATTTGATGTCGCATCTTCTGTTGCACGTCTTGTTGCTGCTGTCGTTACTACAGTGCCAGATTTTGAAGTCGGTGCTGCTGGAGTTGGTGGTTCACCCTTGGCTTCAGTAAAAACCGGAGGTCGATCTGCAGGTGATTCAGCTACTATCGTTGCGGAAAGTATGACCGTAGCGGCTAAGATCTTAGATAAATCAGCGGCATTAACGACCACCATGGGAGGATATAAACGCCGAAAGGATGAATGGGAACATCAAGAAAAATTAGCCAATCTAGAAATGGATCAAATTGATGAGCAATTAGAAGCGGCTGATGTGAGAATAAAAATTACGGAACTTGAAGAGCAGAACCAAGAACAAGCAATTAAAAATTCGCAAGAAGTCGATGAGTTTATTCAAACCAAATACACTAATAAAGAATTGTATCAATGGCAAATCGGTCAAATTTCTAGTGTATTTTTTACTAGTTATAAGTTGGCCTATGATTTAGCAAAAAAAGCTGAAAAGTGTATGCGCTTCGAGCTAGGTATAGATGATTCTTCTTACATTAATTATGGTTATTGGGATAATTTGAAAAAAGGGCTTATGTCAGGTGAAAAGCTACAATATGATTTACATCGACTCGAAACAGCCTATTTGGAAGCGAATAAACGCGAATTCGAGTTACAAAAACAAGTTTCACTCGCTTTGACTGACCCGATTGCCTTGGTTCAATTAAGAGAAACTGGCAGATGTTTTTTTAGCTTGCCTGAACAAATATTTGACCTCGATTATCCTGGACATTATTATCGTCGAATTAAGTCGGTTAGTCTTTCTATACCTTGTGTTGTTGGGCCGTATACTACAATCCCATGTACGTTAAGGTTATTAAGAAATCGAATTCGTATAAATACGGATATTGCAGATGGTTATGCACAATTGTCGGACGATGAGGGCAATTTAATTGATGATTCACGTTTTATTCAATCGAACGTGTTAACTAAAGCAATAGCGACGAGTGGTGCCCAAAATGACAGTGGCATGTTCGAAGTGAATTTTAGAGATTCCCGTTATTTACCGTTTGAGGGATCAGGAGTAATAAGCGAATGGGCGCTTGAGTTGTTTCATGAGAACAACCCGGATGATGATGAAAGTGATTTTGGTCGTTCATTACGCCAATTTGATTACAGTAGTATTAGTGACGCAATTGTGCAAATAAGTTACACCGCTCGAGAAGACGCCGGCAACTTTAAATTACAAGCTATTGAAGACCTTCGTGCTCATTTTGAAAATAACGAAGAAAATAGTAATGTTCCAAACGTGCGGTTGCTTAGTATGCGTCATGAATTTCCAAATGAATGGCACTCCTTGTTTGACGTTACTGCAAATAGCTCGAATGAACTTGTACTAAATATTACAGAGAGACACTTTACTCACAAAGACATAAGTAAAATTCTCAATGTAAACTCAATAGCCATTATTACTAGAGCTCAATTAGAAGGTGACTACAACCTAAATTGGAACGCGATTTCAGGTGAAGAAACAATTGTTGAAAACACCAATATTGTTCTTAGTCAAATGCAAGCTTATGGGAATGCGCATGTTGGATTTCTTGTAGGAAATGGTGATTCAATAATTAGCCTTGATTTTTCGACAAATAACGAATGGCAATTTACAGTCACCTCGCCATCAGGAGAAGAGCTTTCCCAAGATGAGCTAGAAGATCTATTAATTGTAATCGGATATGCATGGGGGTAGGTACAAGAAATGTCGTAGAGTAATACCTTTATTAAGAATAGAAGAAAAATATCGTGCCTTGCAAGTGTGAAATGCTAATTTCATACTGCAAATGGCAATTTGTTTTAGCTGAGACAGCGTGAAAAATTAATTTTAACAGTATTGATTATGAAATATTACGATTCGAATATTAGTCGGGTAAAAGAAATTTGTGGCGTTTAAAACCGTTCTGGTTTAGAGAAGTGAAGAAGTCCCATATTATGGTTACCAATTGCAGTTTCGGCCAACTTATGGTTCCAATGTTTAAAAATTATACATTGCATGTAACTGTAAGTACTTGAATGTTGATGAAAGTATGACAACTTATGCTTCCAATCGATGTCATCCTATAGTCAGTAGACCTTTGCAATGACCGCTTTATTATCTTTCATAGTTCAATACTATCATGGTATTACGAGTTTTCAATGAATTATTTTACCTCTTTAAAGTCCGCTTAGAAGAGCGCTTATTATTCAAACTTTATCAAGCTGTTATCCTGTTCTTTGCGAAAGGCTAAATTTACGTTGCAACTGGCAAGTTAAAAAGGCCCCAGCAATCCGGTCGCCAATTAATTTTATTGAGCGAGATAGCCTTTTTATCGATTTCTATATTTTGCTGGCTCTTAGCCCAAGGAATTTTCAGTTCTAAGGAAGAATGAATCCGAGTCTCATTGTAATAATCTTTAACCGCATCGAGTTTGTTCTGTAAATCTAGCGTATTAAAAATAGGATTTCATTTAAACACTCTCGTCTTGTGGTCCCCATGACTCTTTCTATAAATGGATGACTGGTGGGAGCGCCAGGACTACGTTTAATTTCATTAACTCCGAGTACTCTCTGCTAACTTTCCATCAGTGAAATTGATAATGTGGATTGTTATGGATTTTTATAAGATAGATTCACACCGAAATAGATCTGCAGACCATAAGTTATCTTTCATATGCCCGATAAAAGTTAACCAGTTAAGTCTTGGAGATCTTTTTGTGATTATCCGGGTCGGTTTTTTAAAGTGTAAGAGCTGTTGCTTCAAGATGAGGTTCTCAGCGATGATACTTTTAACGCTGCCTGACAGGTGGAGTTTAGTTGGCGTGCAGATTAAGTGATTTAATAATTCGAAGAGTGACCTCATGTAAATAATTTAACTGCATCAATATGAATAATAAGTTTTGATATTGCTTTGATTTATCGAATGAATTAATATTTCGCACAGGGCAGGATAAATTGATCAATAATATGGTCGATAATGATTACTGTAGGTGAGACTTGGATATCTTTTTATTTGTGTATTTGATATCTAACAAAACTATTTGATTCTTTTTTTAACATCATGAACAAAATGCTCAATATCCTTTTGATGCACTAGGTGTTGTTCTAGAATTTGTCGCCAATTTGAAAATGGTTGTAATACTTCTTGAATGATTCTATCTGATCGTTGTTTGGAGAGCCCAAAGGGGCCTTTACCCATTTGAATCATTTCCTCAACGGTCGGCGCGTATGCGGTAGAGGTAAATGAAAGACCGTGTTCAGGATTGTTATTTGTGTTGGGAAGTAAGTCATAAGCCGGGGTTAGCTGCCAACCATTATCACCGTGCAGCATGGAGAAGTTTTTTTCATGATCATCCCGATTACCAATAAAGACATTAAAGACCATTTGGCGATACTGTTGCTCTAGATCTTTTTTTGGGTGATCGGAAACATGTCGAATCACTTCTGCTAAGTCTGAATATCGATGATAAAACGAGTCATCTAATAGTGTTTTCATGCTCGTCACGTGATAGCGCCCCCTTGGTCACTAATATCAAAACGCTTGACTAAAAGCACATTGAAATGACCTGCGGTGACGACTTTGTGTTGAGGTACATCCAGGCCTGACTTGGCCGCAAGGGAGAGCGCTGCGTTTTCCAAATTAACGATATCGACTTTATCATTCACACTCGGAAATTTGGCAAGCCAATGTATCCCTTTATTCTGAAGCAATACTTTAGGACGCGCACCACCCAGGCTCGATCCGGCACCAAACAACAATGCTAGTTCTTGCTGATTGGATTCAATGCCTTGCTCGAATTCCTGCGCGACTCGAACCAGTTGTTCCAGTTCAATTATTTTGGCTGAACTTGTTTCTTCTTTATTACCTCGAGATACATAAGACAATGCACCGAGGCCGCCATTATCTATTAATGGTAGCAATTTGGACCAGCGGGGGCATTTGAACGAAAACCTACGGTTCCGCCTCGTTAGATCCTGTTTGATCATTAAATCGTTGATTAGTCACTGCATAATCTTCTTCATCAATAAAATAAGCTCCGTTGGGTAATACATGTTTATAAGGTAATAATGAAATGTGCGACAAAACCTCATCGTCAATGTGTTCACCTTGATTTCTTAGCTCGTTAACAATATTACTTATTTTTATCGTATTCCAATATAATATCGCGTTTGAGACAAAACTTAAGCAACTTGCTTTATTCATAATCTCTTCGTAATCACCAGTTGTAAATTCCCCTTGATTTGCAAAAAATATCCAACGAGGTAATTTATGTCGGTATTCTCCTTTATTTAATTGTCGCTGAACAGTTTGTCGTAGTTCTTTATCTGTAATATAACGCAATATATATTCTGTTTTTATAATACGCCCTAAATGAGTAAACGCTTTAGTCAGCCTATCGGATGGAGAACTGCTTGTTAGTCGTTGTACGATAACATGTGCAGGAGCGGTACGCTTTTTAAGCGATAGTGCTACTCGTATCATGGATTCCCATTGCTCTTCAATTATCGAAAGATTTGCTGTTTTAGTCAGTAATGAATTGAGCATGCCATGATCTTCCGTTCTATCGACTCGATAAAGTTGCTGGTCTTTTAAGTCTCTTATACGTGGCATAAAGTAAAATCCAAGTAAATAACAAAGTGCGAACACGATTTCAGTGTAACCATGTGTGTCGGTAGTATGCTCCCGAATTTTTAAAATGGTATTATTTTCGAGTAAACCATCTAATACGTAAAGTGCTTCGCGTGGACTACAAGAAATAATTTTGGTACTGTATACTGAATATTTATCTGAAACATGCGTATAAATACCGATGGCCTTCTCATAGTAACCATAGTATCTGGGATAATAGGACGCTATTAGACTGTCGGCTCGAATTTTAAAACGTTGCGCATCCGAAGATGATAATGTGCCAGTTCCATGAACGGCACTAAAAGGCAGTTTATGATGAGAATTCACGATTTCAGCACTCGCGAGAATTAAAGTTTCTTCTCGAATATAATAATGTAAAACATGTCTCAGCATGTGAACGCTCAACCCACTCACGCTGGCGCTCATAGAAACTACACCTAAATTTGTTGCTTGCGAGATAAGCGCTGCAATGAGTGTTTTGTAATATTGTTTTGGCCGAGATTGGTGTTGCTGAAGTGGAGCAAAATGACGACTGTAATGGGTTACTTGATCCACCTCCATAAGCAACTGCTCAATACGAATAATTGGCATGTGCGCATCGATCGTTTTTTGCAACCGGGCCAATTGATCTGGAACCTCCAATTTGTCATAACGTTTGAGTTTAGTTTACCATTGACTATCTCTGCAAAATTATCAAGCCCAAAGCGGTGTTCAACGGTTTTTGTGGAATCAATAAAAGTGGAGTGTAGGATACTTTGAATTTCATCAGGCATTGGCTGATTTAATTCTGAATAAGCTGTTTTCTTGGTATCGTCCCAAGTTAGTTCATTCAGCGTTAAATCCCAAAAAGAGACGTGGTCTTTACTCTGGGGGAGATAAAGGTCGCCTGACCGTATTGCATCACGCATAGCCAACGCGAGCCCCATTTCCCATACATTGCGATTAATATTTCCAGCATCATCTTTTAACCAGCGCCGTAGTTCTTTAGTAATAAATCGACAAGGGGCGTCATTCGGTAAGATTTTTCTATTCCCCGAATCCAATTGCCTTACTAGTTCAATTGCTTTTAGCAGCGCACCAGTCCCTTTGGTCACAGCAAAAGGCAATTGAATAAAGTGTGCGAAATATTTCCGTAAACTAGGGTAACGTAACATCAAAAGATTACAGTAACCGCGTTCAACTAATCGTTTAAAACGAATTAAGTCATCAATGGATGCCAGTAAGTGTTTTTTATCAATACGCAACCATAGTTCATTCTTGAATATCGGTTTATCATCCGGCCAATCGAGTAACAGCCCAGTGGCATGCAATAGGATATCGATGGCTTGTTTTTGTCGTTGTCGAAATTCTTTGTGTTTTTTATCATGATTATTTTTCGTTTGACGACAAATTTCCATAACATACTGGTCATGCATATCTACCAAACGATCTAACAGTACTTTGCGTGTCTCCAAAAGGAAACAGATCATTAACGCATACTGTTTGTGATCTTTAAAACGCTTGATATCCTTAGCGCTATAACGTTTGGTTAATCGATATAAATAATTAAGTAATGTAGTATCGATGATTTTCTCTTCAAATTCATTAATCCCTGTATCAATCAGCGCTTGATAGCGATCCGAAAACGTTTTTAAAGACGATATTTTTGCAGACGGTGGATATTCTTTGAGTTGATTAAAATAGGTACGTTGTTGACCTTCAGGGATTAATAACAATTCATCTATCGCTTGTCGTAACGGAGAAGACATATTAGCGAAAATAGTTTCAAATAACTGGGCATGGACCTGGCAACACAATACGGCCTAGCATTAAATGCTTTTCTGCTTGATGAAATAATTCATCGGGTAATATTCCGCGATTCGCTTGGCCTTTAATCCAATCAGTTAGTTTAGATTCGATTTCCCCATCCCATTTGCGAAACCCCAAAAAATTGAGTATATTTTTTCGGTGTTCAAGTACGGTTGCTTCTCTATCTGGTACGAGAATAGTTAAGCTAGGTGGTAACTCAAGTTGATTGCTTAAGTAGTTGATAATACGAGATGATAAATCATTAACTTGCTTTAGGAATTGGCCGTATAGTCGCATTGCACACAATTGAATAGCGATATTTAAGCGATAGTGTTTACGGTACTTATTAATCTCATTACAATCAGGTTGTGTCAATGTCCAGTCCCGTGCCATTTCTTCATCTGAAAAAGATTGAGGCAATATTAAGGGTTGATATCGATGTTTCTTGGATAAAAAATGATCTTTCTCAGTCATTGGAGGTACCTCGTTCGTTAAACTAAAAATTATATAACTTATTGATATAACTAATATAAAAGTTAGAGCCACCTATTAGCGTAATTTTACTAACGATTGGACGTTATTGTAATATTGTTTAGACGGTAATATAATAACGTATGGACGACAACCTAATAATTAAGAGCTGGAGCTGCGGATGTATCCCCGTTATTGCAAGTCGACTATAAAAGAAGCTTTGGCTGATACACCCGTGGTCTTTATTATGGGGCCGCGACAAGTGGGCAAAACGACCTTAGTTAAAAATCTGATTAATAAAAATTGGGAATACATCACACTCGATGATCAGGCTCAGCTCACCCTGGCTCAAACTGATCCGGTTGGTTTTATTAGAAATTTACCGGCTAATAAGAAAATAGCCTTAGATGAAGTACAACGAGTGCCGGAGCTGTTTGTATCAATTAAACAAGCTGTTGATGAAAATCGAGCGCCTGGTCGATTTTTATTAACCGGATCTGCCAATGCATTATTGCGTCCTAGACTCTCGGATTCACTTGCTGGTCGAATGGAATCAATTCGACTTGCTACGTTATCGGAGTGCGAGATTCAAAACAGGCGGCCAACCTTTTTAAATAAATTATTATCGTTACAGGCACCCATAACCAAAAACATTCGCGTGCGTGACATACTGCTAACAAGAATTACCAAAGGTTGTTTTCCTGAACCTTTGCAACGTTCCAGTGAAAAACGTAGTACCGCATGGTATCAGCAATACATCAATACATTGATTCAACGCGACATACGAGACTTGACTCATATCGATCATCCTGAGCTTATGACCAAGCTACTAAAACTCACGGCCTTTTATTCGGGGAAACTCATCAATCAGACCGAATTAGGCAGCAAGCTTGGGCTTGATCGACTGACCATAAAAAAATACATTGCCCTATTGGAACAGTTATTTCTAATCGAACAAGTGCCAGCCTGGCATTCAAATGAATATAAGCGTTTGATTAAAACACCGAAATTACATTCCGTTGACACCGGTATGATGTGTTCTATCCGAGGTTTAACAAGGCAACGTCTGGTTAAGCAACCCAGTGATTTTGGAATATTGTTGGAGACTTTCGTTTACAACGAGCTGCGAAAGCAAGCCAATTGGATTAATGAACCGTTAAGCTTTTACCATTATCGTGACAAAGACAAAGTCGAAGTTGATATCATTATTGAGAATGCACTAGGCGAATGTTTTGCAATCGAAATAAAAGCAGCAGCCAGTTTGGATGCAAAAGATTTCACAGGGCTAAAACGTTTTCAGTCCATCGCGGGGGATCGGTTTAAAATGGGTCTTCTTCTGTATGACGGCGATCACACGAATGCATTTGGTGAGAATCTTTTTGCTGTCCCTCTTGGTTCACTTTGGTCATGATCATTTTCTTTTTAAGTTACATTAAGTGAGTTAACAAAGTATGAACAAAATTGCTATTAAACTCGCAAATCGATTTCAAAAAATAAAATCAAGTAGTCAGGTTGATTTGTTGGCCTATAAAAAAGCAAAACAGGTGGTCGCTGAAGCTAGCAGCTCAATACAACAAGTTGAGCAACTTGTTAGTGAAGGTCTTCATCCGCAGCACGCATACTACGTGCATTCTCAAAATGTATTAAGTAGCTTGATCGAATACTTACTCGAATTTAAAGAATTGGATCGTTATCGTCAAATAATGACCGATGCAGAGGATGAGTATATGCCCGGTGGGCCACCAATGAGCCCAATTACGCATTCCTTTTTCTTTTGTTGGGCGCTCTCTGACCTGGCAGTCGGATTACAAAAAGAAACCATCGCAACCATTCTGTTGGCGTTAGCTCCCCAAATAGGATTATCCAAAGGCCTCATACTTTCCTTGAATCATTTTAATGACTCAAAAATGGGGCTTTATAAGCATCTAGGTATAAATGAAAGCCTTATTTCATTACAAAAATTAAATTCAAACGAAACAATTGAATGTATTAATCCAACCGGCTATCAAGGTCAAAGGGGTGAACTTTGGTTCGCGAGGATTCTACCTAATTTAATAGCAGAAGAAAACACGTACATTTGTTTCACAACTCCGTACGTTTTGACATCCAGCATTGAAGATTGGAATGCCTTTTTTGATCGGAAGAGTTGGGTAACAAACAAAAAACATCTATCTTATAATCAGTTTATGAAGTACGGACTTTCTCATCACTATTGGTTAGAATACGTTATGCAATCTTATCAAGGCATTAGTGCATCAAACACCGCCATTTTCTTGCAAGGGCTACCAGATTGTGGCGAAACGCGACCCCATTTTTCACCTGAAAATACTACTCGATTACCTGAGCACAGGCCAAATTAGAATTCGATAAATTTGTAGGATGAAGAAAGAATCTCACAAAATATATGCGCAATTAATGATCATCGCGCTAATTTACTGCTGAATAATGAAGTGGCCGCTACCTTGATAAAGCCGACCTTCACATTGCGGTGATGCAATCTCCCGTTTCCCGTAATTGCAAACGGTGTATGCCTGTCCTGTGCTAAACGTTAAATTTACGCTGCTACTGGAAAATTAAATAAACCTTTGCAGTGTGATCTCCATCTATAATCATCGAGCGAAACAACTTTTTCATTAATTTCCACACCCTGACGACACTCTGCCATTATCGAGGGTGTTTTCATCTCTAAAGAAGAATGAACCCTAGTTTCATTGTAATAGCTTTGAAACGCATTGAGTTTACTCTGCAAATCAAGTTCATTGAAAAATAGAATTTTATCCAAACATTCTCGTCTTGTGGTACCTATCACTCTTTCTACAAATGGATGGCTCGTGGGAACACCCGGGATACTTTTGATTTCCTTAATCCCAATGATTCTCAAATTAGCTTTCCATCGATGGAAAAGAAATAATGGATCGTTGTCGGAACTCAAATACTTTGGTAACCGATTGCCTGCAATAATTTTATTAAACAGACGACAATAAGTAATGCCATTGCAGTCACCCATATGCACAGCATAGCCAATGATTCGCCGAGTGTACTGATCAATTACTATCATCACCCAATGGGATTTTAATAAAATGGATTCACAACGAAAAAGATCGATTGACCACAGACTGTCTTTCAAATGTCCGATAAAGGTCAGCCATGAAGGTCCGTTGTTGTTACCAGGAGGATTATTTTTATAATGCTTTCTTAGAATTCGGCCTACAGCAAAAAGACTGACTATGACACCAAAGGCTTTATAAATCTGCATTGATATCCGACCATAACCAATGGAGGGATTCTTTTCCTTCATTTCAATGATAAGATCAATCAATACTTGGTTTTGTGCTTTTCTGCCCGATTTTTTAGAGGTTTTGTTAGAATAGAGATCTTTATATTTTCGTTTAACCAATGATTTATGAAACTTAAGAAAAGTCGCGGGTGTTAAGATTACTGCAATTCGATTCACTCGCTGTTCGCCAATTAAAAAGCAGGTTAATCCGTAGAAAAAACGATCAAAAGGCTTGAGGTTTGGAGACCGCTGGCGACTTCTATTGAGTGTGATGAGTTGTTGTTTCAAGACGAGGTTCTCTGCCATCACAGATTTAACACCTCCAGGTTTAAGTAGTTCAAATACTGTACAGATCAAGCTAATGAATAACTCAAAGATTTCTCTCATTTAATTAATTTAACGTTACTGGTTTGAAAAGGCAAGTTACGATAATGTGCAGTTTTACCTAATGAATTAACGTTTCGCACAGGACACGTGCGAAAATACGTCAATACTATAGCGAGCCGTTGCAATTCGCGGATGACTTACAATGATTTAAATTATAATTAAAGGAAGTTTACAGAAGGTCATTTTCTAGCAAACTATTACTACTTCACAAAAGTTAGCGTTAGGAAGATATCTCTCAGTTCCACATTATTTTAATTTCATCTTTCCTACGGAAAATTTCTAAACAAGATTTTTATGTTGCCCTCGTATCATCATATTTATTATGTCTAGGTTAAAACAGAATAATCCGCAACCATCTCACTACACGGAGCGATTTGATAGCGTGATTCAACTTTACAAACTGCCATTCAAACTGCTCATTCGCGATATGCTTAAGTCTAAAAAGCTAATATTATTAGTACGTATAGTTCGGAATGATAGAAAACAGTGCAAAGATGCTGTTCTCAATGTTTTGTATAAACCCAGCGAAACAATAAAATGAGTTGAAGTAGGGTGCGATTCACAAAATGAGTATACAATTCAGTCAAAATCGCACTGATTAAAAATATAAATGACTGCATAACGCGCAACGTTAAACTTAAATTAACAAGCAACTAATTTGTACGATTAATTGAGCAAATATAGAAGTAACAAAAACTTAATACATATAGTAGAATATGCATCTTGGAGATTGAAGCAAAGCTGAGAGAGAAATTTAGAGTTTCTTAAGAGAGAAAGAGAAATTGGAGTTTCTTGTTGTATATTTATATGGGAGTACTTAAATGCAGTTGAAAAAATTACGGACATTTACATTTGCTTGTTTATTTGCAATTGCTATGTCAGCAAATGCCTTAACAATTAATACAAACTTCACTGGTGGAGCGGCTTCTGCAAATCAAGCAGGTGGTGGTTCACTTCAAGATGTTTTTAGAGCTGCGGCCGACTGGTGGGAAGCAGCCATTGGTGATACACATACCGTCGATATCGATTTTGGCTGGGCTCCGCAACCTAGTGTCGCTTTTCACCAGCTAACTGGTCAGGGTGGAATACCAAATCGTGAAACCTCTGCCAGAATTCGATTCGATAGTGACGCGTCTACCAATTGGTTTATGGATTCAACACCGTTTGATAATTCTGAATTTGGTATGGCGAGTTTAACTAATGCTGATTTAGGTGGCGGTGCTATTAATACCGGCGTTAACATGAGTGCCTTAA
>QIKQ01000278.1 GCA_003233075.1 Gammaproteobacteria bacterium | reverse complement strand
CTTTGGCGGATTTCTTCAGCGACAAATGCCACTTCGTAAAGACGACTATTTTCTAGTTTCAAATCTCAATCAAATACACCATCGTTTTAGTTCCAATTCAATTATTCGCGAAACCTAAAAGATGCTAGTAAATATAGACAGTCCTAAGCAAACAATTTAATTTAGAGTAAACCTGCGAAAGCTACTTTCTTTTATCCTCGATTCGCATCGTCCACCGAAATATTAGTTCAGTGCCACCTCTAATTTTTAGATGGCCACTCCTAATAATAAAGGCATGTCTCTTTCTTAAATCCAAATTAAATTATTTAACCCATCACTTGTAGAGACAAGGCATGCCTTGTCTCAATAGAAATCAGAGCGACGATTTAATCAAATATTTTTTGTGAAACCAAAGATTCAAATGCAGTAATACATCTATCTTTCTGTCTTAAATACCTTGCTAGTTTCTAAAAATGTGCCCGAGCAATATCGATGATCTAACATCATAATCGAAATGTTCCACGTGGAACCTTAAAGAGGCAACCATATTCAAACCCTAGACGTAGAGACAAGGCATGCTTTGTCTCAACAGGAATCAGCGCAAAGATTTACTTAAATAATATTTGCAACCCCAAAAATTTAAGCCCTGCAATATATCCGTCTCGCCATCTTAGGCGCTCAGTTAGTTTTTAAATTATACCAAAGCAATATCGCTGACCTGGCATTAGAAACAGAATGTTCCACGTGGAACCTTAACGAGGCGACCATATTCAAACCCTAAGTTTAAAATTTCTAAATTCATATATATAAGAGACAAGGCAAGCCTTGTCTCAGCAGAAATCGATGCGATGATTTAGTCAGATAAACTTTGAGTATGCCGCTCTCTACTCTCACTAATAATTAGACCCTAGTGTTATGCCTGTTCCTCAGTTAAAGAAACTAGATGTTTTGGCTTTGGCTTTGGCTTTGGCTTTGGCTTTGGCTTTGGCTTTGGCTTTGGCTTTGGCTTTGGCTTTGGCTTTGGCTTATAGAAGTGTGCTAAAAATATTAGAAAGTTTCATTAAATTAAAATCCACCTAAATACTCTAGACTCTAAAGCATTAGGTCTTGTCGCTGGGCATCCAATTTAGACAAATAAAGACTAAGAGCCAAAAAGATCAATATCATTTTCTACTCCCATCTGTAAATAGATGCTTCAAAAAACTCAACCAATAATTACTAATTTATTTTAATCTTGTTGCCATCTCAGACCAGTATGGTCCAGCACGATCGTTGGCAGGTCTACTAGAAATCAGGATACATAATGACACTGAAATAGATTCAAACCGAAAAGCAGCTTGCAAATATTAAAGAGATAAAATGGCCATCCAAACTCAACTCGACCATGAGCAAGCCCGAATTACCAAAACGCTGAACAAACTATATTGAGCTGCAAAAGTGAAATTAGTTTTCACTGCCATTGGCTATATAATTTTTGACTCTGCAATCCGGCGTACACAGAATCGCCCTAAGCAAATACTCTTATGTTCCACGTGAAACATTCCTGCCGATACCTGCTTTCATTATAATATTTTCTCTGATTTTACTCAGTAGTAATCTGGGGTGTTTGAATGGTGCAGAAGGATTTATAATTTTAATTTCTTGTTGAGGCTAGCCTCAGGCTGTTCTATATTTTAATGGTAACCAAATTAACTTCGCCTCAGGTGCCACTGAATTTATCACCAGCCAAATCAAAATAAGTTTTAGCCTCTCTCTTTGTTTCTTTATTCTCTAACAAAGTTCAAAGCTGGATGGGAGATATTGCTGCTTCTAAATTTAAACCCCAGCCATTATTTTCTCTGCCTTGGCTTAGCCTGAGCGGCCGGGGAGTTCTAAAGCTTAAACCAATTTGTCTTATCAAATAGATGTTCCACGTGAAACAATTTCACTAAATATTTACTGGAAACTTAAATCCATTCACGTAAAGGTTTTTGGTCGAAACATCACTTTGCTAAATCTACATATATTTGGATATTCAAATCCACTTAAGAATTTAATTAATGTTGCAACCACTAGTAAAACATTTCGTCCAAAGGGCGCGAGGAATTTAAGTTTAAATAGATGTGAACAACACGTCGGATTTAAGAATATAATTAACGGCACAAACTATATTAAACAATTCCTAAAAGCTTAGATGAAACATTTATAGGGATTAAATAATTGGCTCGAACAATCATTCGGACAGCGGACAATAGGGCATGATATTAATCTAATAGGATGGTCTCTTTGTCTTGATAATAGTTATCCCATTCCTTAGTTGGATTAATAGAGCTAACAAAAAGCTGTAATTTAAATTCGGACAATACCTCAATTAATCCGCTCCTGTGTTTGCTGTCTAGTTCAGCTGCGATATCGTCTATCAACAATACGCAGACTCGTTTGGTGGTAGATTCAAAAAAGATTGCCTGGGCCATTAATAAAGTAGAGATCAATATCTTTTGCTGGCCTCTGGAAATTCGATCCTCAATTAAGCGCCCATCTAAACTTATTTTCAAATCAGCTCGATGTGGACCCACAGTCGTAAACCCTCTAGATTGATCTAAGCTTGCAGCAGCATCCAGAGCCGTATCGAAACTTAGATCTTCACCCCAACCGGAAAGATACTTAAACCCATACTCACCAGTGCCAATCAATTGATTTAAATATTTAGGTACAAAAGACTCTAGTTGTGTCACATAGTTTTTGCGGTACTGATTTATAATTTCTCCTGACTCGCAAAGCTCAGCATTCCAGGATGTAAATGTGCCTTTAAATTTTGGTTCTCGTAAAGCTGCATTACGTTGTTTTAAAGCCTGGCGATAACGATTCCAGGCTGCAAAAAATCCATGTTCCACGTGGAACACCCCCCAGTCTAAGAACTGTCTACGAAATACAGGGCCGCCTTCTATTAGCCTATGGCTTTCAGGATGTATTATTTGTAGAGGTAATATCTCAGACATTTCAGATATTTTATTGACGTTTTCTGAATCTATTCTGAGCGTTTGTTTGCTTCCCGACTTTTGTATTCCAATTGGTATTTTTCTGCCTTCATTATTTAATCTAGCAAAAACAGACATTGTATCTTGTCCATATGAAACTAGTTTGCTGGTGTTAGAAGTTCGAAATGATCGGGCTCGCGAAAGATAAAATAGTGACTCTAATAAGCTGGTTTTGCCGGAAGCATTTTGACCATGGATTAGATTTAAACTTTTTGAAGGAGAGAACTCAAAGCTTTCAAGATTACGAAAGCAGGAGAGTTTGATAAATTCAATTGTCATAGTTTTGCTTGATTGAATTAGTGCGACATACAATTATTAAATTAACTTAGAAGTCGCAAACAGATATAAGCATTCCGGATCAATGTCGCTACTCGAATTCAAAAAGCTAGAGAGATTTTCTTAAACTTCAATAATGATCTAGATCTTATTTGTCGATAACACTAGTTTGGTTTTACGCTATTGCATTCACTCGATGTGATATAACATTAATGTGAATTCAGAAGATATTCTAGTGAACTAAATAACGATAACATTTTATTCACCTCAACTAACTCAATTTCAATCAACTCTAGATCAACATCATCATTGCTACAAATGATTACCCTAGATTGTTTCTGAGCTGCCTAGAGACGCATAGGCATAATAACATACTTACAATTACCGTTTTTAGGTTGCTGTAGCAAACAGCTGCTACTCGAATCTACCATTGAGATTTGTACATTTTCATCTTCTATTGCTGCAAGTGCTTCAAGTAAATAATTAACATTAAAACCGATTTCAATGTCATCACCCGTATACTGAATTTCAATTTCTTCCTCAGCTTCTTCTTTCTCTGGATTGTGTGCTTGGATGCTGAGTTTGTTTGTGCTTAAGCTAAATCTAATTCCACGGTACTTTTCGTTAGACAAAATCGACGTGCGAGTTAGAGCGGCGCTTAATGTATCCTTATTGGCGAGCAATTTAATTTCAGTTTTCTTTGGCAAGACACGATCATAATCTGGGAATTTACCATCAATTAATTTTGATATGAAACTAAGAGCAGGGCTGATAATAGCAATGTGGTTACTGCCTATTTTGACGTTTACCATTTCATCATCAGTACTAAGTAACTTCGATAACTCTTGCACACCCTTACGTGGAATAATAATCTGCTGCACAGAATCACTCGCGATAGTTGTATCCAAATGACAGTACGACAAACGATGTCCATCAGTCGCAACACTGACTAGTTGCTTATCTTGTATTTCCAACATGAGGCCATTTAAATAATAACGAACGTCCTGCTGTGCCATCGCAAACTGAGTGCTATCAATTAATTGCTTTAAGTCGCTTTGTTTCAGATTTAACTCAGTTGGCGATTTAAATTTATCGACAACAGGAAAGTCTTTTACTGGCAAAGTAGAAAGTGTAAAACGACTACGACCAGAAGTAAGCAAAGCTTTCTCGCCGTTAATTTTTAAAGTGAGTTGAGCCTCAGCCGGAAGAGTTCGACAAATATCTACAAGCTTACGTGCCGGTAGGGTGACTTCACCTGGTTCATCTACGACCATATCAATGCTGGCTTTTAATTCTACTTCCAGATCGGTAGCAGTGACTGTCAGTTTCTTACCGTCCGCTTGAATTAAAATATTTGCGAGTATTGGTAAAGTCTGTCTGCGTTCTACTACACCAATAACCATCGTTAATGGATTTAACAAAGTTTCTCTCAGAGTAGTTAGTTTCATGTTATCGATCCTTTTTCTTCTTTGGCTAATTTTTTTAATTTTCAAATATTCTCAATATCTAAGTTTTCCACATGCTTAATATCTTTTAAGTAAATAATAATTATTATTATTAGTCCTGTGGATATGTGTGTATCTCATTTTTCATATTATCAAAACAACAGCTTAGCTAAGTTTCCGGTATTGAGTAAGGGTGTTCATAAACAATAAATTTCTTGTTAACGATATGTGGATAAATAAGTTAGCCTTAGTTATCCACAAGAATTTCACAACTAGTTTGTTAGTGTCCTAAGTAAGTTTTTATAGTCTTCCTTAATACGAGCTTCTTGTTCACAGAGCTCTTTTATTTTTCGAGTCGCATGTAAAACAGTAGTATGATCTCGACCACCAAAGGCATCACCAATCTCAGGCAAGCTATGGTTAGTTAATTCTTTGGATAGCGCCATTGCAATTTGACGAGGTCGTGTGATCGATCTGCTGCGACGTGTCGATAGCAAATCGTGTACTCGAATCTTAAAATACTCAGCGACTGTTTTTTGGATATTGTCGATTGTCACCAAGCGATCTTGCAAAGCAATCAAATCGCGTAAAGCCTCTTTTGCGAGCTCAAGTGAAATTTCTTGATTAGTAAATCGAGCATTGGCGACGACTCTTCTTAATGCGCCTTCAAGTTCTCGAATGTTGGAACGAATTCGCTTTGCAACAAAGAAGGCAACCTCGTGAGGCAGGTCAACTCCAACTTGATGTGCCTTACCCATAAGAATCGCTACTCGTGTTTCAAGCTCAGGCGGCTCAATGGAAACTGTCAGGCCCCAGCCAAATCTTGACTTGAGTCGCTCTTCTAATCCCTTGACTTCTTTTGGGTAACGATCACAAGTTAAAATAATTTGTTGTTGTGATTCTAGCAAGGCATTAAAGGTATGAAAAAATTCTTCTTGCGATCGTTCTTTGCCAGCAAAGAATTGAATGTCATCGATTAATAAAGCATCAACTGATCGGTAGTACTTTTTAAATTCATTAATGACATTATGCTGTAGTGCTTTTACCATGTCGGCTACAAAACGTTCTGAATGCAAATAGACTACCCTAGCCGATGGATTTCTTTTCACCATTTCATTACCAATGGCTTGCATGAGATGCGTCTTGCCTAAGCCTACACCACCATATATAAATAGAGGGTTATAAGCTGTTCCAGGATTTTCGGCAACTTGCATAGAAGCTGCTTTAGCCATTTGGTTAGACTTGCCTTCAACAAAGGCATCGAATATATAACTGACGTTAATATTTGAACTATGCACTATGCCCTTCGGCGCCATAGTCGATGTCGGTTGTTGAACTGGATCAATAGCTCCGGCTGGAATTGCAGTTAGCGAACCAACTTCCAAAGTAATTTGGGTGGGACTTTGCTGTAAATTATTGACAACATTATTGATTAATTCGTAGTATTGTTCGTTGACATGATCTAAAACAAAGCTATTAGGAGCAAGTAATCTCAGGTATCCGTTTTGCTCTTGAGCATGCAGTGGCCGTATCCAGGTCGAAAATTGAGCTTGTGGTAACTCATTTTCTAACCATTTCAAACATTTATTCCAAAGATCGGTCTCCACCATTGCCTCCCTCTTATGAATAAGCTGTAGATAAGCTCTAATAACCGCGAAGTTTAGACGCTAATTAGTAAGTTATCCACATTTTTTTGGGGATAATTAGTTTTATTTTTAGTGTTGACAAAGAGTCGCCAAGAAAGTACGATTCCGCCTCCGGAAAAAACTATGTTCTTTTAATTTATCTAAACCGAGTGAAGCAGATATGAAACGCACATTTCAACCAAGTGTACTAAAACGTAAACGTAGCCATGGATTTCGTGCCCGCATGAAAACTAAAGGTGGCCGTAAAGTGATTAATTCGCGGCGAGCTAAGGGTCGATCTAGATTATCTGCCTAAATATCAACACTATGTATTAATAGTTAATTATTAATACTGTTTATTGATATTGGTATGACTATTAAACAAGCTAGCGAAAAATTCAGTAAAGCGCTGCACCTGTTAAATAAGCGTGACTTTGATCGGGTATTTAAGGGTGCAATTAGACTAAAAAGTCCCGGTATGCTGGTTCTGGCAAGAAAAAATGATCTCGGCCATGCCCGTCTGGGTTTTGCGATCTCCAAAAAAAATGCAAAACTAGCAGTTTCACGTAATCGCATCAAACGAGTTGTACGAGAATCGTTCAGGCTTCATATATATAAGATAGGAGCCTACGATGTTATTGTGTTAGGGAAACCAGGTTTGGATCGTTTAAACAGAAAAGAAATAAGGCGAGAAATTGATCAGCAGTGGCTGCGCCTGAAATAATTAAACTATGCGACAGTTATTACAATTATTAATAAAAATTTACCAAATCTGTTTGAGCCCTTTTTTGGGTCAGCACTGTCGTTTTTATCCCAGCTGTTCACACTATGCCCACGATGCAGTACAATCGCACGGCGCAGTTCGGGGATCTTGGTTAGCAATCAAAAGATTATGCAAATGTCACCCTTGGCATGAGGGTGGAATTGATCATGTGCCAGAGCTTGTAGAGGTTAAGAAATCGAATAAGCCGAAATCTCAAGTAGTAAACAAGAATTTAAAATCGAAAAATTAAAGTAAAAGAGAACACTTAATGGAAAATCAACGTCTGTTTATCATCATCGCCCTAGTTGTTATCGGCATGTTATTGTTTGGCAATTGGCAGCAGGATCAACTTCAATTAGCCAAAGAATACAGAATTGCGCAAAATAAAGAAAAGTTGGGTATATCAGGCAAGAAAACCAATAAAGTAAATACCAGCAAAAATTCAAATTCTAGTTCAAACAGTAATTCTAAATCGAATTTACCGTCTGCACCAGACGCAGAAGAGGAAGCACCTAAAGGCGTAAAGGTCAAAGGTGAGAAAAATCTCCAGCAAGGCAAAATGATATCGATAAAAACCGATGTGTTCGATATTAAAATAAACACAATAAGTGCCGATATCCAAGAAGTGAACTTACTTCAATACCCTATATCGATTAACGATAAAACACCCTATCGAATTTTATCGGCCAGCGGCGACAAAATTTATATTACCGAGTCTGGTTTCCACGTTAGCGCAAAACATGAGGTACCAGCACCTAGTCATGAATCGCTTTATACAACGGAAAAAACAAGCTACCAATTAGAAAAAGGCAAAGATACATTATTAGTTAATTTTCTTTGGGAAAAAGATGGTATTACCGCCATTAAAACTTACGAATTTAAACGTGGCAAGTACGTTGTTACGATTCGCTACAACATCATTAATAAATCAAAAAAATACTGGTCAGCGAGTGATTATTGGGAAATAAAGCGAACCAAGCCTTCGACTGAAAAATCAGTATTTTTGCCCACCTTTACCGGCGCGGCTATTTTCACCGATGAAGATGGTTACCAAAAAATTAGTTTTGACGATATTGTTGAATACAGAGATGAAGCCTTAGCTAAAGGCCGTACAAGTGATCCGAAAAAAGTTTACGCTTCGCAAAAAGGTGGCTGGATCTCCATGTTGGAGCATTACTTTATAGGCACCTGGATAGCTAACCCGAAAGAAAAATACGACCTTTACTCAAATTACGATGATGGTTTTTATCGAGTGGGTATTCGAAAATCTAAACGTCAAAGAGTTGAAGTTGGTGCTAGTCGAGTTTTTAGTAATCGAATTTACATCGGCCCAAAAATCGAAAAAAATCTTGAGCCTCTTTCCAAAAAACTGGAACTGTCGATCGACTTTGGCTGGTTAACTGTTATTTCTAAACCCTTATTTTGGTTGCTGGATATTTTACACGGATTTTTGGGCAATTGGGGTTGGGCCATTATATTTCTGACTATTTTGATTAAAGCCGCTTTTTATAAGTTATCGGAAGCCAGCTATAAATCAATGGCAAAAATGCGTGAAATACATCCGCGTCTTGCTGCCCTTAAAGAGCGCCACGGCGATGATAAGCAAGCATTGCATCAAGCAATGATGAAAATGTACAAAACGGAAAAAATTAATCCATTCGGTGGTTGTTTGCCGATCTTAATTCAAATACCAGTCTTTATTGCTTTGTATTATGTCCTATTAGAAAGTGTGGAATTAAGGCAAATGCCTTGGATGCTTTGGATTCAAGATTTAGCAATACCTGATCCGTATTTCGTATTGCCGATTATTATGGGTGCTACCATGATATTTCAGCATAAATTAAATCCAGCGCCATTGGATCCGATTCAGGCGAAAGTGATGATGGCCCTGCCAATTATTTTCACCGTATTCTTCTTATTCTTCCCAGCAGGCTTAGTGCTTTACTGGTGTATTAATAATATGCTCTCGATTGCACAACAGTATTATATTACGAAAAAAATTAGTGGTGGCAAGCCGGTATTTCAGAAAAAGGAATAATCAGGAAGCATTACAAAGGTGTCGACAAAGGCACCTTTGTTTAGAACCTATTTTCTAGCGAGAGTAATTGAATTTAGGAGATTGCCGCAAAGTGTTCTGCGAACACTTCTCGCAACGACGAATGTTTTTTGCAGGTACTTTCTAAATGCTAAATGAAGAAACTATTGCTGCTATCGCGACTGCACCAGGCAAAGGTGGTATCGGCGTGATTCGAGTATCTGGCGAAAACGCATTTGCCATAGTGGAAAAATTCATTGGCCGTATTCCCCCGGTTCAGCAAGCTAAGCTGCATCGATTTAAGTCTGAATCAGGCGAAATTATCGATGAGGGTCTGATCTTGACATTTAAAACTCCCAACTCGTTTACGGGAGAAGATGTTGTTGAATTCCATGGCCATGGTGGCCCGGTCATTTTAGACCTTTTACTCTCACAAATATTAAACTACGGTGCTCGCTTAGCTCGACCAGGTGAGTTTTCTGAGCGCGCGTTTTTAAACGACAAAATAGATTTGGCTCAGGCTGAAGCGATCGCAGATCTAATTGATGCTAGTTCGAGTCAGGCAGCGATGGCTGCGCAAAGATCTTTGCAAGGTAAATTCTCGAATAATATTACTGAGCTGGTATTGGAATTAATTGAGCTTCGAGTTTACGTTGAAGCAGCGATAGATTTTCCAGAAGAGGAAATCGACTTTTTGTCAGATAAGCGAGTTTCAGCAGGCGTTGTTCAGATCATCGAAAAATTGGAAAATATTCTTCACGGTGCTCAACAGGGCACCATCATGCGCGAAGGCATGAAGTTAGTATTATCTGGCTTACCTAATGTTGGAAAATCCAGCTTACTTAATTGTTTGGCGAGAGATGACGCTGCAATTGTCACCGATGTGCCTGGTACTACTCGTGATGTTTTAGTGAAAGAAATTAACATTGATGGTATGCCATTACATATTATTGATACAGCTGGATTGCGACAATCCGAAGATATTGTTGAAAAAGAAGGAATTCGTCGCGCTTGGTTGCAAATCGAGCAAGCCGATCAAATTATATATCTGGTAGATAACCGAGTAGGTTTGCAAGTCGCCGACCAGGAAATACTAAACCAATTCCCAAGTAACATTAATATTGCTGTGGTTTTTAATAAAATAGATTTAGGCACTCAGGACAGCGCAGCAAAACTAAAGGTGAATGATTTTGAATCAATAAGATTATCGGCTAAAACGGGCGAAGGCATTGGATTATTCATTGAATATTTAAAAAATAAGATGGGTTATCAAAATAATCAAGAAGGCGCCTTTTTAGCAAGACGTCGACACATTAATGCCTTAGAAAAGGCGATGCAACTTGTATTGCACGGTCAAAATCAATTGCTCGAGTATTCAGCGGGAGAATTACTCGCAGCTGATTTGACTGCAGCTCAAAACGAACTGAGCAAAATCACGGGCGAATTTTCCAGTGATGATTTGTTAGGTGAAATTTTCTCTAATTTTTGTATTGGCAAGTAGCAATTTTGATTATTTGTAGCCTGGTTCTTGAGAGCCGGGATTAGCTTGACGCCAGCACGTTTCGAATGAGTATTTTAACATTTGCTGTTTCAAATGGCTTATCGCATATTCCAGATATGCCTGCTTGTTGTACCGCTGCTAATCGTTGCTTGTCGCCTTCACTAGTCACCATGATAATTGGAATGCTGGATTGCGAGCTTTCTTCGCGAATGTAACGAGTTAGCATTTCGCCGTCCATTTCTGGCATATTGTAATCAGTGACAACGAGATCGAAAAATTGATTATTAATCTGATTCACAGCATCTTTGCCATTTTTCGCCTGATGGATGTGCTCAACGCCTACATTTTTCAAAACACGAATAATATGTTTGCGTGCAAGGTTGCTATCATCAACCACGAGGACTTCAAGCTCATCCATATCAATATCAGCCAAATCACTTAGGTCTGGGCTTATAAAATCAACAGTGGAGTAAAGCGCTTTTTTAAGGTCTTGAGATTTAAAGGGTTTAGGTAAAATTGCAATAACACCTGCTTGGCGAATAGGCTCTAACATTGCAAAGGAGGTCTCGCTTGAAATTAGCATAAAAGGCACAGCCTCAAGCGATTCAGTATCACGCATAGATAGTATAATATCGGTGCCAGTCATGTCGGGTAAATACATAGAGCTAATAACCAAGTCTGGGTAACAGCTTTCCAGGTTATCGATTGCCTCAATTCCCCCATTAAACGTAGTGATATTTGATACGTTTAGATCTTTTAACACTGATTCGATGATTTTGGCTTGGGTTCGTGATGGTTCGACCACACAAATCCGCAAATCTTTTATCGCTACATCACCCATAATTTTCCCTAATATCCCTTACATGAGAGTCTAACAAGTTACCTATCGGCGGTTTGGGGAAATTTTTAACTCCAAAATAAATGGGGTAAAAAGCATAAATTTAGCCCGCAGTTTTAATATAAGCGGGTTCGCTATTTTTGTCAGGACCAGATGCTGAGCAATTCAAATCATTGATGAATTAAGCAAGCTAGTCTAAAATAGCAGCCTTATTTTTAATAGTTACAATTGATGTCATTTTTTGCATGAGGATTGAAAGTGTATAAAGCAGTATCATTAATTTCTGGCGGTCTAGATTCATTACTAGCGACTAAACTAATTATCGACCAAGGTATACACGTAGAGGGAATTAATTTTTATACAGGTTTTTGTGTAGAAGGACATACTCATGCAATTCGCAAAAAAGACAAGAAAAAAGAAAAACGTAATAACGCTCTTTGGGTTGCAGAAGAACTTGGCATTAAACTGCATATCATAAATGTTATCGATGAATACAAAGATGTTGTGATTAATCCCAAACATGGCTACGGTCAACATATGAATCCTTGTTTAGATTGCAAAGGCTTTATGGTGAAAAAAGCTTATGAGTGGATTTTAGAGAACGAGTTTGATTTTATTATTACGGGCGAGGTGATTGGCCAAAGGCCGATGTCACAACGAAAAGAAACTATGCCAATTATTGCAGAAGAATCCGGTGCAGGCGATCGATTGCTCAGGCCCTTGTGCGCAAAAAATTTACCGCCTACTTTGCCAGAATTAGAAGGCTGGGTTAATCGAGATGAACTTAAAGATTTCAGTGGACGTTCGAGAAAACCACAAATGGCGCTCGTTAATTTTTATAACATTAAAGATTACGCGCAACCCGCAGGTGGCTGCTGTTTTTTGACGGATAAAAAATATTCAGCGAAGCTGAAAGACATGTGGCAAGCACGAGGAAGTCGTGAATATGAACTGGATGATATTATGTTGCTTAAGGTCGGGCGTCATATTCGACCCAGTGAAAATTATAAGCTTATTATTGCTCGTGAAGAAGGCGAGGTAAATTATTTAGAAGGCTACAAAAAACAGTTTACTCATTTAAGAATATTAAGCCACCATGGCCCCTTAACTTTGATTGATGGCGATCCAAGTGAGCAAGATTTAGTGTTAGCAGCGCAAATAGCTGCGCGTTATAGCCAAGGACGCCAAGCGGAGCAAGTTGAGGTGGAAATTAAAACACCAGAATTTGAAGCGAAAAAACTAACGATAAAACCCTTGTCTGCAGAGCAAATACCCGAAAAATGGCATGTGTAGCAATGGTGCCGCATCATTATCACTTTAATTATTCTATGAGCCAAACTAAATGAATGAGAATCTTTATCAATTAGATGCGTGTAATTTATTGTGCCCCATGCCGGTCATTGAGACCCAAAATCGAGTAAAAGAATTAAACGTTGGCGATATGCTAAAAGTGACTTGTACTGACCCTGGCGTTAAAAATGATATCCCAGCTTGGTGTCGCATTAATGGCCATGAAATAATTTCGATTGAAGAAGACGGCCGCAAAATTATAATTACTGTTCAAGTTGGAGCTGATTAGGATATGCACGATCACCATCGTCCTTCACCATCAGATTCAAGATATAAAGAAATGCGTAATGTGACTCTAGTCGGGTCAGTGGTTGACCTGGTATTAGGTGTAGGCAAAATATCGACTGGATTTATTTCAAATTCCCAAGCTTTAATTGCAGACGGTATTCATTCGTTGTCAGATCTTGGTACGGACGTCGTTGTACTGGTTGCAGCAAAACACGCCAATCGTGAAGCGGATGAAAATCACCCCTATGGTCATGGAAGAATAGAAACACTTAGCACGGTAATACTTGGCGTCGCACTTATTTTTGTAGCAATTGGCATTGCTATCGATGCGACGCTGAGGTTAATATCTCAAGAATATATGATGCCAACGAATGTTGCTCTTATAGTGGCGATGATTTCAATTGTTGCCAAAGAGGCAATTTATCATTACACCATCCATTACGCTAAAAAATTGAAATCAAAAATGCTTGAAGCGAATGCTTGGCACAGTCGTAGCGACTCTATTTCTTCTGTAGTGGTTGTCATTGGAATACTGGGCACGATGGCGGGTGTCGAATATTTAGATGCACTGGCTGCGATAGTTGTATCAGTCATAATAATAAGGATTGGTTGGAAGTTCGCTTGGTCAAGCATGCAAGAGTTGGTTGATACTGGCCTCGACCAAGCCGTAATAGAAAAAATCAATGTTATCATTAGCAATGTCAGTGGAGTCGAAGATATGCATTTTCTTAGAACTCGATCAATGGGTTCGGATGCGTTGGTTGATGTACACATTCAAGTCAATGCCGAATTAAGTGTTTCTGAAGGTCACCAAATTAGTGAAACAGTTCGTTACCAGTTAATTAGTAATATTGAAGAAATTTCGGATGTCATGGTGCACATTGATCCAGAAGATGATGAGGACGATATGAGCAAATGCTGTAAACTACCTCTTCGTGAGAAACTACTAGCAGAATTGAAACAAGAGTGGCAAACTATTTCGGCGTCGAAAAGTATTAGTAAAATTACTCTGCATTACTTGGATGGGAAAATCAGTGTCGAGCTATTTATTCCTCTCAAACTATGTACTGAATTTAAACAATTAGCCGAAATTTCCAAACAATTAGAGCTAGCGTGTTTGTCTCACCCTGATATTGGTCAGGTTAGAGTAAATTATATTGCATAGTGCTTGGCATGCATATATACGGTGCAGAAGTAGAGTTAGCGCACCACTATGATGCTATATTTTCCGAAAATAGAACCAATTATAGCGTAACTTATTGTTTTAATTGTTATTAACTAATGGCACAATAAGTGCTAATTTAGTGCAGGATTTAAACTAAAATTTTTTACTGTAACAAACTAAACGAGTCGCCTGGACAATTAAAATCGATTGGCACATATGCGACCCTATACATACTTATAATATATACAGTTGTTTCTGAAAATAATGTATTTGATGCGGTTACAACGCAGTCAAGTGAACTGGCGCGGAATTTACTTAGCGTAAATGAGCACCAGCAGCACGAGACGAACGAAGTAGGCAAACAAATACGACTTTTTCAGGGGCAACTAATAACTACAACTTTATAGATTAGACAGGAGTGCCCTAATGTCTGCAGCAGATGTAATAAAACTTATTAAAGACACAGACGCGAAATTTATTGATTTGCGTTTTACTGATACGATTGGCAAAGAACAACATGTAACAATCCCGGTTTCTCAAATTAACGAAGATTTTTTTGTTGAAGGAAAAATGTTCGACGGCTCAAGTATTGCTGGATGGAAAGGCATTAATGAGTCCGATATGATTTTAATGCCAGATACGTCTACAGTAGTTGTAGATCCTTTTGCCGATGATGCGTGCCTTAACATTCGCTGCGATGTATTAGAACCAGATACGATGCAAGGTTATGAGCGTGATCCGCGTTCAATTGCAAAACGCGCTGAAGCCTATTTGAATTCTACTGGCCTGGGCGATACAGCTTATTTTGGCCCAGAACCAGAATTCTTCGTACTCGATCATGTGACCTGGACTAATGACATGAAAGGCGCCTCCTATCGAATTGATTCTGAAGAGGCTTCTTGGAACTCTGGCCGCGATTATGAAGATGGTAACGTTGGCCATCGTCCTGGAGTAAAAGGTGGTTATTTTCCCGTACCGCCAGTTGATTCATTACATGATTTACGTAGCGCAATGTGCCTTGCAATGGAAGACATGGGCATGGAAGTTGAAGTGCATCATCATGAAGTAGCAACGGCTGGTCAATGTGAAATTGGCACCGCATTTAATACTTTAGTTCGAAAAGCCGATGAAGTCCAAATACTAAAATACGTAGTTCATAACGTTGCTCATTTACACGGTAAAACAGCGACTTTTATGCCTAAACCACTAGTCGGTGATAATGGCAACGGTATGCATGTTCACCAGTCAATCGCAAAAGCTGGCAATAATATATTTGCTGGCAGCAAGTACGGCGGATTATCCGACGAGGCGCTTTGGTATATTGGCGGAATATTCAAACATGCTCGTTCTTTGTGCGCATTCACAAATGCCAGCACTAATAGTTATAAACGATTAGTGCCTGGATTTGAAGCACCTGTTATGTTGGCCTACTCAGCTAAAAACCGCTCAGCTTCATGTCGTATACCTCATGTACCCAGTGAAAAAGCACGTCGTATCGAAATTCGTTTCCCTGATTCCTGTGGTAATCCATATTTTATTTTTGCCTCGATGCTTATGGCGGGTCTTGATGGTATTCAAAACAAGATTGATCCTGGCGAAGCAATGGATAAAGATTTATATGATTTACCGGCTGAAGAAGCGAAAAATATCCCAACAGTTTCATCTTCACTGGAAATGTCACTAGAAGCATTACAAGCTGATCGTGCCTACTTAACTGCGGGCGGTGTATTTACTGATGATATGATCGACGGATACATTGATCTTAAAATGGAAGAAGTGACTGCACTACGTATGCACACTCATCCAATTGAGTTTGATTTATACTACAGTCTGTAAGCAATTTTTATTGACGAAAAAAGCCCGCGCAAGCGGGCTTTTTTGTGTTGCTGCTGTTTTAATTTGCGAGGATTTCGCTTAATCGACCATATTTTGTAGCCCGGCTCTTCAGAGCCGGGGTAGATACGCGTTCAATCAAAGACAATTATAACTATGAATAGCTAGCCCGCGTGTTATGCGAAAGAGTTGTTGAATTTTGATAATTGACTTTGTCCCGGCTCTTTAGAGCCTGGCTACAGCAGAGTTTGATTATCCTAGATTAATCAGTTGAACGGCCTAAAGACCGTTCTGATTGTTCGACTGAGGAAATAAAAAAGCGAGTTAATGGCCTGGTCCTTAAGG
>QIKQ01000166.1 GCA_003233075.1 Gammaproteobacteria bacterium | reverse complement strand
AATTTTACTAATTTAATTTTTTAACTAGTTTTACAATTTCACCTTTAAATTCTTGCAGCAGATCATTATCGAGTGCTTTATATTTTTCCATATGCTTAAGCAATTGGCGCGCAAGCAATAGCTCTGAACTTGCTAAAGCAGTTGCCATATTAGCTTTCAATTTAATGCCTTCTTCACTTTTCAGGCGTACAAATTTGTCCAACATTTTTTTATGACGTATTTTGTCACGCTGATAAAACTGTTCTAAAACAGCCAATTTTGGCAAATTTGACAGCGACGACTGTTTTATAGAATTTAGCTTGCCACCCACCTTAATCAAACTGGCTTTCTGGTACCCAAGTAAGCCCTGAACATTCTCTTCTTTTGCGATTTTAAAACGATTTTTCATGTATTTTTTTTCAATGTAAAAATGTTGAGCCGCTAATTCCAAGCGATCTAATTTATTTAGAATTTTACTTAAAACCTGCCTTGCTTTTTTTGACTGATTCATTTCCGACAAAATAATCGCTTGTTGCATATGAATTCTATCCGGCCATTGCGTATGTAAAGAATAATATTTTACCGCTTTTTGATAGTTAAATTGTCGCCAATAAATTTCATACCTAAGACTTCTGCTGTATATTGGCGCAATCTTAGATAATTGACTAGAAATCAAATAGACCATATTAAATTCATTCAAAGTCAAAAAATGAGTGCCGACTCTATTCAATTCAAACGCTAAGTTAGTTTTGAAATAAGAACTAATATCGAATCGATATTGCTTTTTAAGAAAAACATACGGGTTTTCCTTTCGAGGAATATTTCTTCCTAGAGCTGAAAGACGAACTTCTGATAATATATTAAGATCTGTATTAATTCTTGCATCTTTTGATATTAACAAAGCTTTCTTTCGTGACATTGCAAAGTAATAGAGTAAGTCTGGCGCCTTCATGATTTTATAAAAAGCCATAGCCTTTTTAACTTTTGGTTCGGATAAACGTTTATTTATTTTCGCGAAATCAAAATAAAGTGGGTGATTCGAGCCATACATAATCAGGTCACCAGTGTTTATATTTGCAAACACCATACCTTCCGGAAATACAGTATAAAACGACTTTAATAGTGACTTTAAGGTTGTCACATCCATACGAAACAAGTTTACCCATTGGCCGTAAATTCCTTTACTAGTGAGTCTCGATTTAACCAGAGAAAAGAATTCTCTTGTGAAAACTGTTGCTGCGTGTGCCAGCCAAGGATGAGATGGCTGAGAGGCGATAATATCGTATTTCTTTTTACTCGTTAGCAAGGTATTTCTCGCGTCGTTAATTTCAAGCATCACTCGTGGATCTTGTAGTACTGATATTTTTCCACCTTGCACGGCACGATTAGCATCAATCACCGCTGGTTCAAGTTCAACGACTTTAATCGATTGCAAATTGGTATAAGTTAAGGCTTTTGTCGTCACACCACCACCATACCCAACTACAAACGCCGATTTAGGATTTGGGTGCATGAAATACGGCACTAAACCTAACAAGCTCTCAACTAACAATACATTATTTTCATTCTTAAGATCATACACTGATTCTTTTAGTCCATTATTTTGCAGATAAACGACATGGCCATTGTAACTCAGCATACTGACCACACCGGTTCTGCCTTCTTTTAAAAACAAGTATTTAGGGTTTTTATAAGCATTACTAGAATTAGCGTATCTCGCGTTATAATCTAAGGCATTAATCAGTTGGCGGTAATCTATATGTGGCAACCAGGTACTCAACATAATAATTGCCAACGCCGAAGACACAATAACAATTCTACTGGCTGTTTTCTTAATTGAAGTTAAAAATAATAGTGGAATAGCTAGAACTAATAATGCCATGCCAGTTAATAGCTTATCGGTGCCAAATTCTGGAATGAGGTAAAATCCTGCAACGACAGCGCCAAATATACTCGCCACTGTATTTAATGCGTAAGCCTTTCCGATTTTTGATCTTACCCCACTCATATTGCCACAATATAATTTTAAATTGATAGGAAATAGGGCACCAAAAATGAAAGTGGGTATAAATAATATTAGAAATACCATTGAGTACTTCAGCACTCTAAATAACCAATCACTTATAACTAACTGACTAATCATTTCATAATAAGTTGGAATCCACGCCAAGGCAACGCGAGTAAAAATTAGAGAAGCACCCAAAATTAATACACAGGCACTAATCCACAAGCCGGGATTCGTTATTTTTACTATCGTGTTTCTTATGGCCCAAGCACCAGCACTGATACCGATTAAAAAGATAGTGAGTATTGCTGCAAAACCATAAATTGTTGTGCCGGTAAAAATGGATAAATATTTTGTCCAAGCAACTTCGCACGCAATTGAAACAAAACCAGTCACGAATAATAATAAGAGAGCCTGCTTTCGTAATGGCGTATCAAACTCGACATCTTCATTAAAACTCTTTTGTTTAATATCGCTACTCGTTGTTACAGGCAAAGGTGGCAACTTAATTTGACGATTATAATAAAAACCAAGGAGCACAATAAAGAGATTAATACTAACTGCCAAATACACGGCGCCGTCCAAACCAATTTGCGGAATAAAAACAAAACCTGACAAACCCGCGCCCAATACAGCACCCGCAGTATTTAGGCTATAGAGTTGACTCATACGAACACTAAAGTTACTTTGCTTGCGAATCAACAGGGCCGCCATTACCGGAAAGGTTGCTCCCATACAAATAGTTGGAATACTCAGTAATATCATCGTCAATACAAATTTCATTGGAATAGTACTACCCATTCCTGGTGCAGCAGCAATAAGCGAATCAAGATTTAGAAGAATCGGTAGCAACAATAAGCCACTTACGGCAATGATCGCTTCAAGATAAAGATAGGGACGTAAATCAGATATTCTGTTTTTTGTTACTCTTTCAGCAAAGTAACTGCCTATCGCTAAACCAAAGAAAAATGCAGCTAACACAGTACTGACAGCGGCACTGGTTGAGCCCATGCTGGTGCCTAATAAGCGAACCCAAACTACCTGGTAAGTTAAGCTCGCAATACCTGAAAGCAGTAAAAAAAATGCAAATAATCTAAACATATCTTTAAAATCTCCTAAAAACGAGGAAACCAATTTCCATATTTACATAGTGAGGCTCAATCGATATTTATAAAAAATATAATTTCTGGTCACACATAATTTTTAATTCTGTGTGAATTAATAGTAAAATTTTACGTTTAATCAACACAATACATAATTGTTTCCATAGTACTGATGCACCTTAGGTCAATCAATATATAGGTCGTAACAGATAATTTCTTACCTATATGATATTTGACAATATAAAACCTGCTTTAATTAGTATTATAAACATTCAAAGCCTCGATTATAGTAAGCAAATATTTTGGTTTTTTGTTTCTGTCACGAATTGGCCTCAAAACTTTTAGATAAACCACTTAATCCAGAGTCGTGATACCTTTGAAAATAGTAACATAATGCTCTGCTTTATCGACTAGCCCCATCTGGCTATGCCTACTAGTAACAATGACCCGATAAGGTCACAAAGTGCTATGTTCGCACCAAAGATTAGCTATTTCGCATTTAATGTCACGGTGCTAGTGTCATGTCATGCTCATAAGATTTTTATTTGCTTAGTTTATTGAGGCATCTTACAAACGAAGATATTTTTTGGCAAACGAAGATATTTTTTGGGTGATTTTCTAGTTTAATTTCACTTATAACAAAACATTTGAGAGGTCATTATGGATCGAAGAAAATTTCTTAAAACAGGGCTGGCAAGTGCAGCAGGGGTTGCGGGTTTAGTCGCAGGAACCACATCATTATTAACCTGGTCACCAAGAACTCATGCCGCAACAGTGAATGTTAATATTAGCGCCGTTGCAGGTGACATACCTCTGCACGCAGGAGTTGACAATGTTGCTAGAAGTACCTATATGCTGTGCTTCAGTTCAAACTCTGCGCCACAATTTCACGGCCCTACTATTCTCTGCCAAGAAGGTGACACAGTAAACGTCACCTTAAATAACACTCTAGCCATCGATACTGTGTTTGCAGTAACAGGCACAGGAATTAACGAATCGATTGGTGCTGGCAACAATAGTACTTTCTCATTCACTGCACCTGCTCCAGGTACCTATATATATCACGACAATCAAAACAGTGGCGTAAACCGAGTCATGGGATTAAACGGCGCATTAGTTGTCATGCCTAATAGCAGCAACCGGTCATTTAATGGTGGGCCAACCTTTACACGTCAATTTAAATGGGCACTACATTGTCTTGACCCAGCTTGGGGCGAAACATTGAGTGCCGATGGTCATAACGCTGTTAATTCAATCAACCCAGATAGCTTTAACCCAAGTTTTTTTACACTAAACGGCTTTAGCTATCCTGAAACTCACAACCCTGATACCGATCTTGAAGGAAACATCGGTGAAGCGGCACTGATCAGGCTAATCAATACTGGCGGTATGATCCACTCACCTCACTTTCATGGCAATCATGTCGAAATAACCAGTGTTAATCGCAATAATGTAACCGGCGAGCGTAAAGAAAAAGATATTGTCTCAATGATGCCTCTTGATGCCCGGGACGTTATATACCCATTCAAAACGCCACCTGATGCATGGCCAGCAGCAAGCGGCGCGCAACGTTATCCCATGCATTGCCACTCAGAAATGTCGCAAACCACTGCGGGTGGTTCATATCCGCACGGATTGCACGCAGGCATTATTATTGGTCAGTCGCCGGCAACTGAACCAGAATTGTAGACATTAAGTGCTGAAATTATATCTCAAATTAAAAAATTAGGAGAACTTTAATGGGTAGAAAAAATAGAAATCGTGGCGGCGGTGGTGAAATGGGTGGAATGGGCGGAATGGGTGGCATGGGAGGTGGCTGCGGAAATGTCGGTATCCTCGGCAATTGCGGCGTAAATATTCAAGCTCCAGCGACACCCAATTTAGATCCGAATCCAGACATTGAGTATGCCCTTGCAACCTTTATGCAAGGCAGTGCCACTATCGATGGTAACGCGGTCAATATCTGGGGTTTTAACGGTGGCCTTGTCGGTGCTGGTGCCGGTGGAATGGGTGGCATGGGTGGCATGGGTGGCATGGGTGGCATGGGTGGCATGGGTGGTGGTATGGCAGGATCTTTCCCTTCTCCCGCTATTCGCGTACGCGAAGGACAGGTTGTGCATACGCGTCTCACGGCCATGATGATGATGGTACCGCATACTATCCATCACCACGGCATTGAACCAGATGCATTTAACGATGGTGTTGGTCACTATTCGTTTGATGTCTTCGGAACTTACACCTACCAATGGCGTGCATCACAAGCTGGCACCTATTTTTATCACTGCCATGTAAATACAGTTTTGCACGCTGAAATGGGCATGTACGGCGCACTAATCGTTGACCCAGCCAGTGGACCCGGTTCTGCTTCAGATGGCACCTCTTATGATGTTGAGGCTATTTGGGCGGTTGATGATATCGATCAAGCATGGCATTGCAAGCCTTGGAACGCTGGCCTATGTGGTGGAGATGCTGGCTTTCATAACTTTAACCCAGATTTATTTTGTATTACTGGTTTAGGCCAAGCAGAACTTGATGCCGATGTGGGCGCCGCAACACCAGCGGTAGCCATTACTGCTAATCAAGGTGACAGAGTATTGTTACGTTATATCATGGCAGGTTACGTACCTCAGCGTGTTACTTTTCATAGGGATTTAGGTGACGTGACTATCGTTGCAGAAGATGGGCGAAATTTACCATCTAGAAGAACAATATCCGCTGGTGGATCTGTGTTTATGACAGCCGCTGAACGTTATGAGTTTATTTTTACGACGGATAATGCGGGCACAGAAATTCCGATTGATATTGAGTTTTATAATTATCGGAGTGTTTCAGGTTCTTTACGCAGCATAGGCAGCATAAGAGGATACGTAAACGTTAATTAATTTTTAAATTTTATCCATAATAATCTCCCTCCCTGGAGAATAAGTGTACGTCGAGTAAGTTAAACCAAGCAGCTGTCATCAACTGTTTGGTTTTTTTAGTTGCGTTATTACAAAATGAACACCTAATTTACCAATTCAGTATTCGACTGTAAGTTTACTGTTTTTTGAAATGCGCTACATTGTTCTAGTAAATCCAAAGGAGCCGCAATGGTAGAGCTGCCATCAGTATCTAAATAGAGAATACGATCAGCCTGCATGATGGTAGAATATCGGTGAGCAATTACTATCAAGGTGGCGTTTTTGCGAAAATTTAATAATGCGCTTTTTATCAATTTTTCGGATTGACTATCGAGCGACGAAGTCGCCTCATCAAGAATTAGAATTGGTTTCTTACGAACAAAGGCTTGCGCTAATGATAATCTCTGTTTTTGCCCCTCAGACAATCGACATGCCTTGTCGCCTAAATTAGTTTGCAGTCCTTGAGGAAGTTCAAGTATAAAATCATAGGCATTTGCCATCTTTAACGCACTAATGACATCAGTATCACTAGCGCTGCTAGCCGCTAGTCGAATGTTTTCAATTATACTGTCATCCACTAAAAATGGAGTTTGCCATACAACAGAATATTGGTTTCTGAGGCTAGACAAGGAAATATCTTTTAGATTAACCCCATCTAACTTTATATTACCGCTTAGCGGATCGTAGAATCGCAACAATAGTTTAGCGATCGAGGTCTTTCCTGATCCGCTCGCGCCGGCTATACCAATGAATTCTCCAGCCGAAATACTAATATTAAGATTATTGATGACTGAGCGACTTTCATCGTAAGAAAAACTAACATTATTTAACTCAATCGATCCTTGACACTCTTCCAAACTATAGGAGTTTTTTGCACTTTCTACATTGGTCTTTTCGTCCAGTATACTTGATACTCGCTCTGCTGCCGATGCATGTAATTGCGATTCGATAGGAATACGTGCCAATCCACGCACAGGTACAATTAAATAACCCAAGTACAATATAAAATTAACGAGTGCTCCAACCGTGATTATCTCTGCACTGACACGATAGAGCCCAAAACTCAATAACGCGATTGCTATTAAAATAGCCAAGACTTCGAACGAAACAGTAAACAAACTTTGTACCAACATATTTTTCATTGCCGCTCGCCTGAAATTTGCAAATAAATTATCAAATCGATTCAACATATGATTTTCGGCATTACAGGAATTGATGCCTAACATATTATCCAGAGCTTCTTGTTCAAATCCGGTCATTTTTCCCTGGTATTTCAAGAAAACGCCTGCTGACTCTCTTGCTCGACCTATAAACAGTCTTTGCTGTATTAGAAATAATGGCGTTAGTAGCAATGCGATTAATGCCAGCACAACATCAATGTAAAAAAGTAAACCAGTATATAAAATAGTCGTAACAACAAAAGCAAACAAATGCAAAGGAACCAATACTACAAATTGAGATATACTGGAAACATCTTGATTAAGTCGAACTAACAAGTCACCCAATGATTGATTATTCCGAAACGGCAAAGAAAGTAAAAATAATTTTTTAAATAATTTACGGCGAATAGCTTGAATGACATGTTGCTGCATTAACTCCTTTAAGTAATAATTAGCGAATCGCAAGAATTGAAATGTTATAAAAATGGCAATAAATATAATAAAATAGTTCGGCATTTCTGAAAAATCTTTACTGTAAAGTGCATTTGCACCTTTACCTACAAACCAAATTAGCACAGCACCTAGAATTATTGAGGCCGTTATCATTAGTAAGCTAGAAACAAATCTAAGGCGATCCTTTTGAAGAAAGACCAAATATCGAAAAAAATAGACAGATGATTTTTCAAATGAAGGCTTATTTTGTTCTGAATCTGATTGATTGCTCATTCAACCATAACTCCGTATTTATTGTTTTATGAATCAAGATTGCCACTCATTAAGTTTAACTCAGTTAAATAACGCTGTATTTGTTATTAATAGGTTATTATACGAATTAAAAGAAATAAAAATGTCTGGCCATTAATGGCTAGTCAATATAATTACTATGAGTTATAGTTAATTATTATTCAATCCGTGATAAAATTCCAATCTCATGCAAAACAATAATTCCCCACTCGGAAACACCAGCTTAGAAATATTTCTTGAAGAATTTTGGCAAAAACAATACTTGCTCATACCCAATGCACTGCCTAATTTTAAATGCCCTATCACTGCCGACGAAATGGCCGGATTAGCTTGTGAAGCTGAAATTGAATCAAGGATCATACTCGAACATGCAGGCGAACATCCTTGGCAATGTCGACATGGTCCATTTGAAGAATCCGAATTTTCTCAGCTACCTGAATCTAATTGGTGCTTACTACTTCAATCTTGCAATCTTCATCTCAATGCTTTCGCTAAATTACTCGATCAGTTTCGATTCATTCCGAATTGGCGCGTAGACGATATTATGCTCAGTTATGCCGCTCCCGGTGGATCGGTGGGACCACACACCGATAACTATGATGTGTTCTTACTCCAAGCGCAGGGAACTCGACGCTGGGAAATATCTAGCCAATCACTTTGTGATAGTGACTTTCTGCCCAATCTCGATCTCAAAATTTTAAAATCATTTAAGGCCGAACAATCCTGGCAATTGACACCAGGTGACATGTTATACCTGCCACCCGGTATTGCCCATCATGGCATTGCTGAAGATGATGGCGATGACTGTATTACAATTTCAATTGGCTTTCGCGCTCCAAATTACAACGAACTTTCTACTGCCTTGCTAAATGATATTGACCAGCAACAAGACTCAAAATCGCAATTCAACTTTTACAGCGACCCCAAATTCCCATTGCAGGATAATTCAGGAGAAATAAGCTCTTGGGCGCTAGAACGAATTAATAAAATAGTGCGCCAGGAAATTAGTGACAAAATTAACGAAAATGATTGGTTTGGCAAATACATAACCCAGGTTGATGAATCAGCACAACTACTTGAGCCACAATTAACTCACAAGCAATGTCTGCAACAACTTGCGAGTGGGCAGCACTTAGTTAGAAATGAATATTCAAAACTTGCTTTTACTCAAAATGATAAACATAAAGAAAATCAAATACAATTTTATTGTAATGGCAAAGTCGAATATTATGCAAAAAGCTTATTACCCATCATAAGCCTTGCCTGCAATCATCGCTATCCTCCTTTCGAGTTAACTAACATTGCATTAGAAGACAAGCAAGCGGAATTATTTTTATGTCATTTAATCAATCTCGGCCATTTTTATTTTGAACAAGATCTATAAGAATATGGATATCAGAATATCTGAAGTGAACTGGTCACAGCAACAACAAACTCTCAGTGCAATACGCCGTGAAGTATTTATTGAAGAACAACAAGTGCCAAAAGAACTTGAATGGGACGGTATCGACCCAGTTTGTCGTCATGTTTTGGCGCAAGACTTATCGAAAAAAATAGCCGTTGGCACCGGACGCTTAGTCGCCGATGGGCAAATCGGTCGAATGGCAATACTTAAAAAGTATCGTCAGCAAGGCATCGGCAGAGATATTCTGAATCAATTAATTAAAATCGCTAAACGTGACGGTCAATCACTTGTTTATGTACACGCACAAATATCAGCTTTAAATTTTTACCAACTTGCAAGTTTCGAAATTATTGGTGAATCCTTTATGGATGCCGGCATCGAACATGTCAAAATGATTTTGCATCTTTTATAAAACGTAAACTAGCAAACAGGAAGCGCTTATCGATCGCTAATGATAGAAAATAGGAAAGACGACCTGATACTTTACGCTTGCGATGTGGATACGAATGGCAAGTCGCTAAAGTTAACAAAATCCTTAGACATGCCTTATTAATAGCAAAAAGGACCTTCTAGGCCTTGATTTGGCCTCAAAAGTAGATGTATATTCTATAAATATAGTTATTATGGTTTGGTCCGACCCAGCGCCCGACCGCATTGGCTTTAGGAATACGTTTGAGCTTATTCTGAGAGGGAATAGTTAAATTGCTCTACTCTCAAATTATTTCGTACTAAATGCTTGGCAATTGGGGCCATATGATAAAGTCCCACCAGAGCTATGAAATTTCTTTTTTCAATCATCAATCTGTATGCCATTTGGTCTTCACGATTGTAAAATACGTCCAACATAAAACGGCTTTCTTTTTTTAAATACTTAAAAAGAATTCTCCTAACTAGCTTAAAATCAGATTTATTTACTTTTAAATTTTTCTTAATATATTTTTCAATTTCTTTCTCCGAAAGAAACTGCCTAGTCAAAAATTGCTTATCTAATATTGTTATTATATCAAGTTTAAATTTTTCGTTGGTCGGTAATTTAGAGAGCTCTTGATGCAAAAAATACATGGCCTGACTTGCATTATCACTGTACGACATATTATCTATGCCAATTATTTTATTTTTATCTAATTTTCCATTCGCGTATAGATACAAAGCAGGCCCGAAAAAAATCAAATGTAAATCATCAAATATTTTATTTGCGTGTGGTAAATTAACAAAATTAAATATTTTTTTATACTTTAGCTCATACTTTTTCATTCTCTGATAAAGAGTCTTTAGTCGGAACGGCGATTCCTCTACTGCAATTAATTTATACTTATTTTGGTTCGCTAGAATTTTTTGAATTATTTCACGATGCTTGGTAATATTAGCTAAATACTTAGTATGTAATTTAACAATTGACACTCTATATTGCTGGATAGATTCTGGAAACCTTTTATTGGCTATTTTTGTATCCATAATATGATGAATGCTGCTTAGAAATTTATTGGTTCGAGATTCGAGGGGATCTAGATCCGCTTCTAACCTACCATGAGAATAACCAATTAATAATATTTTTTTCCTGCTAGATTCATTCGAATTCACATCACTTTTAGAAAGAACCTGTAAATTAAAAAATAATAATGACGCTAAAATTAATCTAGCAATTCTTATATTATAAGGACTATAAATGACATGTTTCCTTTTACTCAATTAAAATTACACCAATTTACTTATGAAAAATCAGTTAAGTTAATTTTTGAAATCTGAATTTCAATCAAAGATTTATGTAAGTTTAATTAGCAGCAAGCGTTTGCTTAACCACCGATGCTAACTGATTTGCATACTTATTCACTTCCGAATCATCCCGACCTTCAACCATGACACGTACTAAAGGCTCGGTTCCAGAGTAACGCAATAGAACGCGACCCCGATCGCTTAATTCCGATTCGACTTCTTTGACCGCATTTTGAATAGTTGAATTCGCATCTAAATCAACACGGCTTGCCACTTTAACGTTAACTAAGGTTTGCGGATATTTTGACATGCCACTTTTAAGCTCTGAAAGACTGCAAGCCTTTTCAACCATAGTCGCTAATACTTGCAAGGCTGATACTATACCATCTCCCGTCGTGGTTTTATCCAAACAAATAATATGCCCGGAGCCCTCGCCTCCTAAATTAGATTTGAGTGATCTCATTTGTGCCATCACATAACGGTCACCAACCTGTGCCCGTACTAGTTGGATATGCTTGCGTTGCAAAGCATGTTCCAATCCTAAGTTACTCATTAAGGTACCAATGACCGATCCGCTAAGTTGTTTTTTCTCATAACGTGAGCAAGCAATAATATATAATATTTCATCGCCATCAACTACCTGACCTTCGTGATCAACCATAATAACTCGATCACCGTCACCGTCTAAGGCGATGCCTAAATCTGCTTTATTTTCAGTGACCGAAGCTTGCAAAGTTTTTATATAAGTTGATCCACACTCTTTATTTATATTCAAACCATCGGGGGTATTGCCAATACTAATTACTTCAGCACCCAGCTCATGAAATACTTTTGGCGCAATGTGATAAGTGGCGCCATTAGCACAATCAACTACAATCTTCATACCCTTAAACTGCATTCCGGTAGGGATACTGCTTTTACAAAATTCAATATAACGGCCAGCAGCATCTTCTACTCGAACGGCCTTGCCTAGTGAATTTGATGCAACAATCTCCATGCCGTTACTAATTTCTGCTTCAATTGCTATTTCAATATCATCAGCCAACTTACTGCCTTCGTGAGTGAAAAACTTTACACCATTATCTTGATAAGCATTGTGCGAAGCACTTATTACAATTCCAGCATCAGCACGAAGTGTTCGCGTTAAATAGGCAATGCCAGGCGTTGGCATCGGACCTAATAATAAGACATCCATACCCGCAGCAGATAGACCCGCTTCCAAAGCGGATTCAAACATATAACCGGATATCCGAGTATCTTTACCAATAAGAACCTTGCCTAAATTAGATTGACCCAATACCTTACCCACGGCGTAACCGAGCTTGAGCATAAACTCAGGGTTGATTGGATGCTTACCGACTTCTCCACGAATTCCATCGGTACCAAAGAATTGACGTGACACTATTTTCTCCTTACTTAATTTAAATGCTGATAAACTGCGATCGCTTCCTTACTTAGTTTAACATCATGAACTCTAATGATCGAAGCACCTTTGATGGCTGCAATCACTGCGGCCGCCAAGCTGGGTGCCAACCTAGACTCAACATCTAGGCCTAACATCCTATTAAACATACTTTTTCTCGACAAACCTGCCAGCACGGGTAAATTATCGATACTCAGTTCATCAAGATGATTGAGTAATGCCATATTATGCTCCAAATTCTTGCCAAATCCAAAGCCTGGATCAAGTACTATATTTTTTCGTATTATTCCCGCTTTTTCGCATGCTTCTATACGAGACTCTAAAAAACGCTTAACCTCGGTAAGCACGTCTTTGTAATTTGGGTTATTTTGCATTGTTTCAGGCAAGCCCTGTTTATGCATTAGACACACTGGCACATCAAGTTCCGCTGCGACGTGAATAGCATTTTTCGCCTGCAACGCATTCACATCATTAATAATATTAGCGTCGGCAGCAATTGCTTGGCACATCACTTCGGGTTTGCTGGTATCGATCGATAATAAAGTCTTTTGGTTTTCTTCGCGTATTGCCTTGATGACAGGAATAACTCGATCTAGTTCCTTTTCCAAAGAGACCACTTTTGCACCCGGACGAGTCGACTCTCCACCTATATCTATAATTTCTGCACCTTCATCAATCATTTTGAGAGCATGATTTTTTGCGTTTTCTACACGGTCATATAATCCACCATCGGAAAAAGAATCTGGGGTTACATTGAGTATACCCATGATGATTGGTTTTGATTGTTCTAAGAGTGAATGTAAAGTTTGTATAGACATTTCCAGTCATTGCGAGTCACGAAGCAATCTCCTAACTTTGGTGAAAACATTAGGAGACTGTCACAATATGTTTGTAGAACACTTTTCTTAATCAGCATAATTATAATTGGATAAAAAAACCGGAAGACATAGCTTCCGGTTTATATATACCAAGACTACTCTGTTAGTGCTCTCCAGCAGGCCTACCGATTGTTCCACTACCTTTATCTTTATTTTTTGTTTCTGCAGAACCGCCACTCGCGGCTGAACCACCAGAATTATCCACGCTGTCATCCCAACCTGATGGTGGGTTTGGTTCTTCGCGAGCCATAACCTGCTTGATTTGGTCGCTGTCTAGGGTTTCATATTTGATTAGCGCATCGGCCATAGAATTCAAAATATCGAGATTATCCTTTAGCATCTTCTCTGCACGATGATAGTTACGATCAATAATTTGTCGGACTTCATTATCAATCTGCATCGCAGTATCATCTGACACATGTTTATGTTGAGTAACCGAACGCCCTAAAAAGACTTGGTCTTCATTTTCTGAATACAAAATTGGACCGAGTGACTCAGAAAAACCATATTTGGTTACCATGTCACGCGCCATTGTTGATGCTTGCATAATATCATTAGAGGCACCCGTGCTAATTTGATTATCACCATAAGTAATACCTTCCGCAAGACGACCTCCAAAACACATGGAAATTCGGCTCTCTAGGTACTCTCGTGAAACACAATAACGGTCACGCTCTGGCAAAGGCATGGTTACACCCAATGCCTGTCCACGAGGAATAATAGTTACTTTATAAATAGGGTCGTAACCCGGCACTAACATGCCAACAATGGTATGACCTGCTTCGTGATAGGCAGTCATCTTTTTGTCTTCTTCTGTCATGACCATTGAACGCCGTTCTGCGCCCATTAATATTTTATCTTTTGCCTGTTCAAAATCATCTTGACCCACTAAGCGCTTGTTTTCGCGAGCTGCAAATAAAGCCGCTTCATTAACAAGATTTGCCAGATCCGCACCTGAAAAACCAGGTGTGCCACGAGCGATAATTTTAGGTACTACATTGTCATTTAAAGGTACACGACGCATATGAACTTTCAGAATTTGTTCTCGACCAAGTACATCAGGTAATGGCACAACCACTTGTCGGTCAAAACGACCAGGCCGCAATAAAGCCGGATCTAGTACATCTGGACGGTTAGTTGCGGCAATAACAATAACGCCTTCGTTGTCTTCAAAGCCATCCATTTCGACGAGTAATTGATTTAAGGTTTGCTCTCTCTCATCGTGTCCGCCACCCAATCCAGCACCACGATGCCGACCCACCGCATCAATCTCATCTATAAAGATAATACAAGGCGCGCTTTTCTTGGCTTGCTCAAACATGTCTCGGACTCGAGAAGCACCAACACCGACAAACATTTCAACAAAATCAGAACCAGAGATAGTATAAAAAGGTACCTTGGCTTCACCCGCTATTGCTCTAGCTAATAAAGTTTTACCCGTACCTGGTGCACCAACCATTAATACACCACGTGGAATTTTGCCACCTAACTTTTGAAACTTAGACGGATCTCGTAAGAAATCGACCAATTCACCCACTTCTTCTTTCGCTTCCTCTACACCCGCGACATCGCTGAAAGTAGTTTTAATTTGATCTTCCGTCAGCATACGCGCTCGGCTTTTACCAAATGACATGGCACCCCGACCACCGCCACCACCTTGCATTTGACGCCACAAGAAAATCCAAACGCCAATAAGCAATAACATTGGGAACCAGGAAATAAAGATAGTCCACAGAAAGGAAGGAGGACGAGGAGACTTAGCAACGATTTTTGTCTTGTTGTTATATTTCCGCAAAGAATCAATCATTTTTGTAGAGTAGCCTGCAGGCGCTTCCGTCTGAAATTTTATGTCACTGTCTGTGATACCGCTTATTTTTCGGCCAGTAATTTCAACTTCTTTAATTTTACCCGCTTCTATATGTGTAAAAAATTTCGAGTAAGACCAGAGGCTCGGCTCTGCCTTGCCTGGAGTAAATCTGTTAAATATTGTTAAAAGGACGATTGCAATAATCACCCATAACATTAAGTTTTTCGCCATATCGTTCAAAATTAAAGTCCCCTTTAAACCTGTATGCTAAAATTTTATATTAAAAACAACATAATATAAATCTTTATTTTCGAAACAGGTTACTACGTCACATTCAAATCTAGTCTAAATTATAGTCCACAGCGAGCATATATACCTCTCGACTTCTCGGTCTAGATGCCTTGGGCTTAATAAACCTTACCTGTTTAAATCTAGATTTAACCTCTTTACTAAATTGGTCAAAACCCTCGCCTTGAAAAAGCTTAACCAGGAAAAATCCACCTGGTTTGAGTACTTTATAGGCTAAATCAGCCGCCAATTCTGCAAGATACATTGCTCTGGGCTGATCTACTGTATTCATTCCACTTATATTGGGGGCCATGTCAGACATTACAAGGTCAGCTAATTGCGGTGAATCACTGCAATTTTCATTGATTTTCTGACCAGAAATTAGCGCCTGCATTACCTGCGACAGAGTTTCGTCAGTCGTAAAATCACCTTGAATTATATCTGCGCCAGAAATTGGGGCCATTTCCAACAGATCGACTGCAATTAACATTCCTCGGAATTCTGTATTGAGCTGCTTTTTTGGAATTATTTTTGAAATCGTATACTCACTCCAACCACCTGGAGCTGCGCCTAATTCAAGCACTTTCATTTTAGGACGAAAAAGCCGATATTTTTCATCTATCTCCATTAGCTTATAAATTGATCGAGAACGATAACCCTGCTCTTGTGCTTGTTTTACATAAGGGTCATCAAAATGTTCTTTCAACCAACGCCTGCTACTTTTACTTTTAGCCATATTTTTATTGCCTATTTCGACACATTATCTTGGGTTTTCATTTAGGCATCCTCTGATTTATTTAGTGGTTCCTGCAACACAGGAATGGTCGTCAAAATCGATCGCTGTAAGCAATAAATTTTGCAAGCTAAGCACAAACCACGCCTTTTGCTTGGCGAGCTCAGACAAATCATCGATGAATTGACCAGAGCTTCCACAGAGCACTAGCCCGCATTTCTCACAGCCCGTCTACTGCGACGGCCCAATTGCATACTATGACTCGTTTTCACTCGGTCCAAGCGCTCGACATAGT
>QIKQ01000329.1 GCA_003233075.1 Gammaproteobacteria bacterium | reverse complement strand
TCACACCGAAGCAATCTCCTTAATTCAATGACTTACGTTAGGAGATTGCGTCATCTGCTTAGGCAGTCTCGCAACGACGAGAAGCTTCGAAGGCGATATTATCGGTCACTTATTTTGTTTAGTGAATGCGACTATTAAACATCGAGATAAAAAAGTTAACGGGACAGCAGTGATCTTAAGTATACTTTTGGTCGTCGCTTTAGAGCAGCAGGTATTGGCGTTGAAACTCGGAAAGTATTATTAGGTCATCGTAATGGTGACATTACAACACACTACTCTGCACCTGAGCTTGAAGAACTAATTGAAGCCGTTAATCGAGTTTGCGAAACAAAGTCCGGCAAAACTGCGGCACTGATGATATTGAAACAAAAAAGCAGTTACCAATAATTTCGATAACTGCTTTATTTGTAATATAAAATTTGGTGCGCCTGGAGCGACTGACTCGTGCCATCGTGGCACTCGCCCTTCGGGCCACTCCGCTTCGCTACGTCGTCCAAAATCGCAGTCCTAGCGATTTTGTCGAACGCTTTTATATATTTCGTCGGGAGTTCGATTCTACGGACGAACTGTACATATAAAAATGCCTCCTAACGGAGGCATTTTTATATGTATGGTGCGCCTGGAGCGATTCGAACGCCCGACCCCTTAGTTCGTAGCCAAGTACTCTATCCAGCTGAGCTACAGGCGCAATGCTGTAAAAGCGAAGTGATTTTGACAGAATTGAGCTGTTTGTACAAGATTCTAAGGCTGATTTTCTTCAATTAATCTAAGTATTACAAAGATTAATCACTTAGAAGTCTGATATTAACTGACTCAAGGCTGTCAGCCACTTAGTTTAACTAAAAAGAGCAGAAACGCTTGTTTTTCGCCCTTTTCTACGACCAATTTCTTGGTCACCCTAATACGGGTTTTACGATTCTGCCGTGGTTGCTGCAATCATCTTGTCTTCTTTGCGCTGCTCTATTTCAGCAATGGTATCGCGCTTGTGCTCTCTAATACCACGTATGATCGCAATTAATATCGCCACGGCTCCCGTTGTTAGTGCAATAACCAAAGTCACTTTACTTAAAATATCTAACACGGTATTTGTTGTAGAACTCATTTCATCCATAACGCCAATTTGAGGATTCGATAAGTAAATAGGCATGGAAAATAAGCGACTAAATAAGGCAATAATCATAATCAAACCCATCACAAATTTAACAAAGTGTTCTTTGACATAGGTCGTGCCGATCGCACCAATTTGTACACCAAAGAGTGAACCCGCTAAAATGATGAGAGCCAAACGAGGATCAACCAAGCCTGCATGCGCGAAAAGCAATGTGCCGCCCAACCCCATTACAAAGGCAACAACCAATTCAGTAGCCGTTGCCATAATCGCCGGAACACCTAGTATGTAAATCATTGCCGGTACGCCAATGAAACCACCCACCGCTATCGAGGCTGCAAGTAGGCCTGTCGCAAATCCTATGGGTGCTAGAAATAATACAGAAACTTCTCTATTTCCTATACTTTTGAAACGCATCATTGTGCCAGGTATATGAACTGATTGAACCCAGCGAGCTAGTTTTGGCGTTTGATCTGCGGACTCATCAATTTCACCCGCTTCATAACGACGCCTAGTTTTAATCGCATCACGAAAGACGAATGTGCCAACGATTGCAAGCACTACAATAAAGACGACAGATACATATAAATCGGTGCCAACATTACCGTGTTCAGCACGAATATCAGTCATAACGGTTTTCCCGTAAATAACACCGGCTTCAGCGAATATACCAATTGTAATTCCAAGCTTGACATCAACCTGCCCAAACTTGGCACGTTTGATTGAGGCAACTAATGCTTTTGGAAACTTGTGCATCATGTTACTGGCAACAGCGACAATACCCGGAACGCCGAAAGCCATCATGGCAGGCGTTAAGACGAAAGCACCACCTGAACCAATAAACCCACTCACCATGCCGCCAATGAAACCAACTACAAACAGTAAAAAATAAGTGAGCACGTCTAAGTCGATAAAGATCTTATCCTCTGCAACACTGGCAGATTTGGCAACTATTACAGTTGTAACATCCGCAGTCGAACTTGCAGCCATTTTTAAATGACTGACAATTTCCGAATTGCTCGCTATCTCAATATAGTCTGCCGCCAAATGCAAAAAGTCTGATGAATTATTTATTAAGTTAAGTACTTCCACGATCTTATACCTGCTTACTACTTAGTGAGCGTCTAGTTTAATAGTTGAATTATTGAAATTATGATTTAGCTTTTACGGTTTTAGCTTTAACGCCTAAAACATCCCAAAATTTAGCGGTAAACGCGCCATGCACAGCAGAGAATATAAACGCTAAAACGATTGGTACTAAAAACATAGATTTATCACCCGTACTTACAACCTTTAGAACTGATATCAATTCTGAACTATAGGCAAAAAAACTTGCGTACAAAACGAAACTACCTAGGCCCATTAATAAAACAACTCTATGTTTCAATACAAATCCAGTATAGTGATCGTAAACTTCACGCCATGTTTTTTTTGATCGTTTCAATTCTTCAATGTGTTTCGATGCGATCTTATGCATTTTTTCTAACTCCTCGATATACTATTTTAACTGCTGCGCATGCATTCTCTATAAGAATATAAGAATACTATGATATTTATAAGTAAATTTGGCCCTAAGCAAGATTTAGCTTATCCACAAGTGTCACTTTGGTGATATACTGTGGTAGACAGGCTAAAACTCGCCTGATTTCATTGAAGTGTTATTATCAACCACTTAGAGAATAAAACCAAATGAAACATAACGCATTTATATTCCTATATGGAATATAGTAAGCTTCCAGACCTAAGTAGCCTAGCCACCTTAAAAGCAATAGTTGAAAAAGGCGGTGTCGCTGGCGCCGCCAAAATATTAAACATTGGCCAGCCTGCGGTGACTAAACGCCTCAGATCACTCGAACAATGTTATGGAATTACCCTAATGCAGCGTGTTAGCGGGCGCTTAAACCTAACCGAGGCTGGAAAACGCGTATATCAAACTGCGTCAATCATGTTAGAACGCAATCTAGCGCTGCAAGATGAATTGAAAAGCCTAGCGGAAGGCGGTCATATTTTACGCTTAGGCGTTACTTTCGCAATTGGCGAGCATCTACTACCCGATCTATTGTTTCAGTTTAACGAGGATCATCCTGAATTTCGGATCGATTCGAGACTTGCCTACAGTCGAAATATTAGTTGTTACTTGGCAACTGGCCAGGTTGATATGGCCTTACTCGAAAGCTCAGCCGAACATCCTGATATTCTTGTACAGAAATGGCAAGACGATAAATTATGGTTAGTTTGCGGCCCAAATCATCCAAGCGCTAATTTGAAGTCCATTACAACAGAGGAAATGAGTCAGTTGCGCTTTGTTCTACGCGAACCTAAATCCAGTATTCGCACGGCGTTGGATAGATCACTGGCAGAAATGGAAGTAGCACCCTTAAAAATCGCATTTGAAGTCGGCTCTAGTGAAGGCATTATCGATGTACTGGAACGCAATCAACATGTAAGTTTTATGCCGCGTTTTTCAGTCATTGAGCGTGTGGAGGAAGGTGAATTATGTCATATCGATGTCAAAGGTTTAAATATTACGCGTACGCTTTGGATTGCACGTAACAGTGCTGCACTCGGCCATTCTGTTGCAGAAGCCTTTATTAAGTTAATTCAAGCAAGTTAGTTCACTACACAATTTGCTAAATTCACTTTGTGCCAGTTCGAAAATGCATTTATGACTTCATTTTTTGGTAAAAATTCTTGCTCTAATCTGCCTTTACTCGCATGATACAAGGCTGAATAAAACTCGCTCTCTTTCTGACTTAATCCAATGGGCGATTCTAGACTAGCCTTTTGCGGTTCCATCACTGCAAACTGCTTAGAGTATTTATGAAAAACAATAGGATTCATCAATAAAGCAGTAAGTCGTGGCTGTATAACTCGAGCCTTTGCCAAGATTGTCAAACCCCAGGTATCAATATCACCCCAATAGGCAAGCGTTTTTTCTGCTAACCAATCTGCTTTTAACCAGGAAAGATCTAGTCCAGCACCTAAAATAGCAATCGTATTTGATAAGCTCGGCAGCTGATGTAAGCACTGTTCATTTTCGACGATAATAATAAATGACGCAGGTAATTCTACTTTGACCAACTCTGAGGTTCTAATTCGACATTGTTGGAACGGCAACAAATTAGCATCAAGCGGAGCGACGAGTAACCAATGGTCCTTTTCATCCGCGGCAGCCAAAAATTGCTCTAAACCCAATTCACTCACTGCGCCGTCAAAACGAATATCCATAAGTTGAATGACTAAGTTACGATGCCGTTCATAAAATTTACTATCACAATTTTCAATAGATAAGGCTCTTAAAGGTTTACCCTGTGCGTAATTTGGGCCTAATGTTAATGCAATTTGGCAGGCACGAATGACTTCGTCGATTGGCTTGGAGATAATCATAGTTCGCTTTCTAATGATGAATCCATGAAAAAGGCTATCAACTGAACTTATAATTTTTTCAAGAATTTTGTATTCCTGTTGTACTTTTGAACTTTCGCTTGCCGCAATCCATTCACTGGGAGAATTGATCTGCCAATATTCTGGTAATTGAATCTTATCGGATGAGCTGATGTATTTTTTTCCCGTCCAACCAATTTTACCAGTTTTAATATTACGCCATTGAGCGACATGCTCTCTAATAACAGACGGTTGCTCGGAAAATATTTTTGCGCTGGGAAGACCGATTGAAAGTTGGATGGGCCATGATTCAGTCGACAAAAGTCGCTGCTCGCGAATGCCGCCATTTTGCCATTGCTTTGCAAAGCGCTCGCTTAGCTCAGTCGGTGACTTCATATACCATTTTATCCAGTTGTTTTTTTGCTTTCACCTCCAACTCTTGCCAACTTAGCGAAGTTAAACTAGTACTTTTACTGCCACGATGCACTAGGACCGCGGAACGTGTATGGTCTCTTAACAATCGAATTTCTTTATTAGGCGTAACAAACAAGGGATGTAAACCAAATTCGCGTAGAGCTGAAATAATTCTTGCCGCAACAGATCTGGAGCTTTTAGAAAACGCTTCATCCAGTATAATTGTACTAAACAGTGGCTTGCTGATACCGTCCGGACACAAGGCATAACACAAGGAAGCCGTTAGAATATAGCTGGCAATTATTTCTTTTTCGCCGCCGCTACCGCCTTGCGAGCCGGTGCGTGTTTCAATCACCTCGCCCGAACTTTTATTTATTATGCATATAAAAAATTGCAAGCGATAACGCGGGTCCAATAACGCCTTCGCGCCCAAGGTCTTCTTTCGGTCGACTGCGTCGCGCAACAAAGATACAACCTCAAGCAATGCCCGATAGTGTGACTCGCCATTGTCTTCTTTAAGCGCCGCTGCACGTAAATAACGTTGCGCTTTTTGCAGCATTTTTAAATTATTATGTACTAAGCGTCGTGGCACCAGTCGTAAAATATGACCAGGGCGAAAATCGACACGCCGCATAGTTTGGTTTAACTCCTCTATACGTTCTTCAATTACATTGACACCATTATCAATGCTGCTCAGTAATTGAGTGACGCCTTGATCAGATGATTGGTTTAAGTAGCTCAAAAATCGCTTTTGCTTTTCAGGCAAGGCTTCTTCATTAAGTACTTTTAATTGTGTGAGATACAGCGGAATATCAATTATCTCAGTACCCGCTTCAGACAAAGCACCTGAATCAATCTCAAGTGCTTTAGTCATAAATTTTCCTAGCCGGTTTTCATTGCTCGCGACCTTGTCTTTTAGTTTGTCTATTTTTGATTGCAATTTATCGAGAGCTTCACGTTCAATTTCATTTAGACTCTCTCTATCTTGATTTGCGGGAACCTTAAAATGTTTATCGGCGAGAATTTGTAAATTCTCTTGTAGTCCATCGGCCATACGCCTAGTGGCCTTTTCTTTTTGTTTTGATGCTTGATCGAATTTTGTCTGCCAACGATCCATTATAAGTCGATTTTCGTTTGCCTGATTTTCACATTCTCTTGAGTGACGTTTGGCTTTTTCCCAATCTTGCCGAGCCTTACTCGTATCTGAATTGGGTGATAATAAAGACTGCAACTTTTCTTTTGATATTTTAAGATAATTTTCAGCTGTTGCTATATCGATGTCATTGAAACTTAGCGTGGCAACTTGTTCAATTAACCTAATGTTTTGTTCCAAATAGGAATAAGCGTCTTTGCACTCATCAAGCTGTTTCTGAGTTTGCGCCAAGTCTAACTGAGCTTGAGTTAAATCCGTCGCCAAACTTTTTAAACGATCCTTGTTATCAAAGCCAGTCATCCAATTTTGATTTAAAGCGCGCTGATCCTGTTTTTCAAAACTGCCTTGTTTGCCAGACATCAAGCCTTGCTGTGTCATTGCATGCGCCGACTTCTCCAGCGACTGCACATCATCAACACAGTGTCGGTCTATGCCTGCTAATAAATTTTTTAAAGTTTCTCGAAATGTATGCGTCTTAAAATTTAACTTACGGGTAAAACCATTGTCAAAAAATGAAGGCGAACGCTCCGCTGGCCTGGCTTCTAATAAACGTACATGAAGGCGATTATTTCGATTATTAACCCAAGCGAGTGCCGCATGCAAATTATCCGGAGGAACTAATAAACGCAATCGGTGGCTGCCGATTGCACGCTCAATCGCACCACGCCAATGGCTCTGCTTCGCCTTCACTTCGACGAGTTCTGCGACATAAGGTAATAAACTCTCGTCCAGCTCTAGGGCTTGCGCTAATTCAGTTCGAAACAACTGAAAGTTACCGGGTATATTTGAATCAGGAGACGCCTTAATCTTTTCTATTTCTTGCTCTAATTCAGCGACTACGGTACGTTGCTGTTGTAGACTTGCGCCTGCCTGCCAAACTAAATCCTGCTTATCCTGCAATGCTTTTTGTTGTTCTTCAATCAAGTTCGCAGCATGCTGCTGATTTCTACTAAGTGAAGCTGCGCTCAGCTGCTCGTCTAGTTTTAATCGTCTTGTTAGTTGTTGATAATCAGCCGCATTATGTTGACGCTTCTCAAAATCATTTTCTTGTAAATTTATCTGTTCTTTGAGTTGCTCAATTGAAGTCCCGCCAAGGTTTAAATAAATCTCATGATATTGTTCAGCTTGAGATTGTGCCTGGCTAATATTTTCCGTGTAGGTGATCGCAACTTTTCGGCATAACTCTATTTCATTAAAAGCAATCTTTTCTTGATCGTGCCAAAGACGGTAGGCATGAACCGCCATCCAGACTGGTAAAATACCAAGTAAAGCAACTTGTTTTGACAAAGAATCATTATTTTTCACCAAGGCATGATGTTCGGTCGCGATAGGTGCAAGGCATTGCTGCTGCTTGCGAGCGATTTCCAATTCGGCGTGAATACTGGCAAGATCATCAAATTCCGCTGCCACTTCAGCCGCACGTTTGAAACAACTGCGATCATCTAATACTAACTCACGAAACAATTCATCGATACTGTTTAGTTGCTTTAAGCCTGCGGCTCTGTTTAGTAAGGTAAAAGCATTCTCACTGACCTCGAAGTAGCGACGAACATGAGCTAAATAGGCCTTTTTTGAATCGTTGATCTTGATCTGCTCTTCGTCTCGAGCTAAATGCTTTAACGCTCGCAGTCCACCGTCTCTAAATACTTCCAATAAATGACTTAAATTGAATTGAGCCTTGTCTGAAAAAATCCAGGCACGTTTTAAATCAGCATTCGCTGAACTGCTTCCATCGATCCAAATAATAGCGCTTAGTTGCACCCTGCTCTTATCATTACGAAAATAGGCAGATAGGCCGGTTAATGTTTTCCCTGGTCTCAAGATATGATCATCATTTTCACTTTCATTACCAGCGCCAGTAACACCACGAATATAAGAAATTAAATCTCGATCACTTTCATGCCCACCTGTTGAGGCGAGATTATATTTTGGTTTTTGTGCAATCAGGGTCATAAAGGCATCAACCAGTGTGGTTTTGCCACTGCCCGTTTGACCAATTATCGCTGTACCATAGGGATCGATATCAGCCTGATGCATACCACTAAAAGGTCCCCAGTTGTAAAGTTCAAAGCAAGCCAAGCGAAAGGAAGAATCGGCTAGCCCATTTTTCATATCAAAATTGGTTTCCGAATTCATCTGGCAGACTCTTCGGTACGATTGTTATTCGACCGCTTCAAAGTCGCTAGCAAATTTTTTAAATTCTCAGGGTTGGCTACATGAGCGATAAGCGGACGTATTTTTACTTGTTCATGTTCATTAATATCTGTCACCATACCATAAGCTTTTAGTTGATCTAATAAATTACGCAAGCGTTTATCTTCGCGTGTCTCACTACCCAGCTCACCAAGATAAGTATTCAATTGTGGCAAAAGCTCATCGAGATGTACTATCGCAGAATTGTCTCCGACGCCGGTTTCAAGTTCATGATTAACGAAATGTTGACGCAATATTGCTATTAACAAAGATTGTTCCAGATTCAGACGTTGTCGCCTGACTAGAGGATGAGCCCACTGATCATCGTCATCACCGTCAAAACTGCCCGCAGCTACTACAACAAAGGCCAAACCTCGAATGTCATCTATTTTTAAGGATAAATCTAAAGGCTCAAGAATAGCGTTTAGTTCTTGCTGCTGCCTTACTGCCGCTTGGTACAAGGCTGGCTTAGTCGCTGATTCGAGTAATCCATACTTTAGTAGTTGTTGGCTCAATTCTTTTAAATTTTTGTGCGTAGTTGCCGTAGCGGCATCAAGCACAATCGAGTCCTCAGTGACATTCGCGCTGTTATCCTCCTCCACTGCGGCAAACAAATCAGCCGTTTTATTCTTATCATTTGTGGAAGTAAGTTTATCAAAAATACTTGCCATGCTAATTCTCCACGTCTAACTCTTTTACTGCCTCAGCTGTCAACTCAACAATCGGCACCGTAAAACGCATTGGCGTGTTATTGTCATTATTAATATCAACATTTTCTGTTTCCGTACGGACTGGCACATTCGCTTGTAAGGCTAAGCCCAGCCAAAGCACTATCGATTCTAAATCGTGTTCAACGCTGAAATGTTTTGCAATATCCGCTATGCCCATGGTCACTTGTCTTGCCTGAAGTACAGCTTTAGTTTCATTAATTAAGCGTAGGCGATCCAATTCATCAAATGCCGCCCAGAATTCCTCATCCATATTACCCAAATCACTCAACTGTTGTGTAAAATCCAACACATAATTATCCTCCTCGAGCAAGGACTTGAAGCGAAGACGCTCAACTAAAGGTAAACCTGAATTTGCGATCGCAACTGGCGATAAGCCAGCATCGCTGCGTCGAACCGACTGGCTTGCCCAATCAATATCAAGCGCTTGTTGGAACACCTCATTCAGTAGTTCTCCAACACGATGATGTTCTGCCGCTAAACCAGATTTAAGAAAACTCTTAACATCTCGCTCACTTCTCGCCCGAGCGCGAATAACAGATTCGGACTCTTCAACCAATCGAATAGCCAGCCAACGAAGCTCGACTAATTGCTCTGAGCGCAATGCATCATTTGCATAATCGTGACCAACAATGCGGCGCAAACTGTGCTTCATACTATCCAATTCACTGGTCTGGCTTAATTGTTGCTGAAAACCATGAAACACCTTGCCTTCATCGGTTTGCAACAAGCTATCATGGCTATCCAGTAATTTATCGACGATTTCTCCACGATGATTTTGTTCGCTAATAATGGACTGGCGCAATTGCTGATCTGCTTGACGAAATGAATCCTCAACACGTCGAAAGTCAGTACGCAAGCTCGTTGCTAAACTGTAAATTTCACGAATAGCTTCCAGCGCTTCATTTTTATTGAGCACGACCACCTGACCTTGTTTGACACGTGCCAATTCCTTTTCTAAATTTTTAATTTTATTTTTTAAATTTTGTGCACGTATTTTAGGGTCGGGATTTAAATTGGTATTTAGATTTTCTATTTCTCTTTGTACGACTGAAAGTCGAGACGCAGTCGAAGTCATAAATCGGTTCTCAAGACCGTCGGCAAAACGCAGTGCTGATTCCAATGCATCTGTGGCGAGAATTTTACCTTGCCGTTCCACAATTAACTTTTTCTTGATCCAGCCACGTAATTCTTTTTTTGCCTCAAGCAGAAAGTTATCTGTTTTGATTTCAATCTCAGCCGCTGCACTTTGTTCACGTAATACATCAGCGAGTTCAAGCACCGCTGACTCAAATTCTATGCCATCACGATGCTCGGTAAAAAGAGCCTGCAAGCAACTTAAAACCGCAGGCGCTTTGGTCGAGGCAAGCAACAGCCAAGCTGGATGCTGCTGTCGGGCGTTAATGTATGCACGCGTTCGTCTGTGATTTTTTTGCTCGTGAAAAGGCATTTTTTTGCTCAATTTGTTGCGCTAAATGCAACCATAATACTATAACAAATGACTTTTACACGCTAGAATTGCTAAGCCGTATATTTCATAAATGCAGACCGAAATCATGAGATTTTAACATTTGATCAAAACCTTTTAGCTGTTTCCGAGCGTCTGATTTGGCACAGCTTGCCTATTGGCTAGTGCAGGGGTGTGTAGTGGTCAAGTAAATATGCTGCCATTAATATCTGCAGATTTACCTGACCACTACAATTACCACACCTTTTCGTATAATAAAGAAGGCCCCAAGAGGGGCCTTTTTTAATATGGCGGAGAGGGAGGGATTCGAACCCTCGATCGGGTTTAAGCCGATACTCCCTTAGCAGGGGAGCGCCTTCAGCCACTCGGCCACCTCTCCGAAACTTTTAACCTTTCACTTTCTCTTATTTCATTTGGCGATTTTTTAAATCGCTGTTTCTTCGCTACGCTTCCTGCTTCGCTTGAAACCCGGCCTCCGCCTTCCTGGCTCCGGCGTTCGTCGGGTAAAAGCGACATTTTGTCGCTTTTACTATTTCCGTCTCACCCACTCGGCCACCTCTCCAAAACTTTTAAACTCTCACTTTTTCTTATTTCATTAGGCGATTTTTTTAAATCGCTGTTTCTTCGCTACGCTGTCCTGCTTCGCTCGAAACCCAGCCTACGCCATCCTGGCTTCGGCGTTCGTCGGGCAAAAGCGACATTTAGTCACTTTCGCTAGTTCCGTCTAACCCACTCGGCCACCTCTCCAAAACAGGGGTGCAAGCATACCACGGCTTGGTTTATTGTAAAATCTTATTACGTAATTTTATGGCTTTTCAATAATATTGACCAAAAAAAGATCTTTCACAGCACCTAGACGAAATTTATTCGATTTCAACAATATAGCCGCTCATGCGACCATTAGATATTTTTCTCAGGAGATATTTTACTGCGACCACAAGCAAAAAAAGCACCCAAAGGGTGCTTGTTTTGTTTGTCATATTGACAAAGTGGGTTTCAATCCGGGTTTTTATTTGAGTTCCATTCCAGTGCATTTAGCAAAAATCATAAATAATACTTTATAGTTTTTGTTTAAGAACCACTTCCAACTTCTTCGGCTTTAGACTCTTCATCAGAATTATTTTTCGAAGCTTTTTCCCGCTGTATGCGTTCATAAATTTCTTCGCGATGCACTGCAATTTCTTTCGGTGCATTAATTCCAATACGAACCTGGTTGCCTTTTACCCCCAGAACTGTGACTGTGACTTCATCGCCAATCATCAGGGTCTCACCCACTCGGCGCGTTAGTATTAGCATTTATTGTCTCCTTGCGTTACTCAATCACCAACTTCTGTCTTAACGTTTCTCCAAGTCACGTGGAAAATCCGACAGATATTGTAACTAGCGTCCGACACCTCAAAATCTAAAACGCTAATCTACTATCGAGGCCATTATCACTTATTATTATTTTTAGCGATTTAGGCTAAAACCTTGATTCGGAAAAGGTTTTTATCCACGCTCTTACTAACATAGTACTCGTTTATACAGATAATTACACTTTTTCTAACTCAAAAGCTTCATGTAAAGTTCGAACTCCAAGCTCTAAATACTTTTCGTCCACTACGACCGAAATCTTTATCTCTGATGTTGAAATCATACGAATATTTATTGCTTCTTTTGCCAGCGCTTGGAACATCTTGCTGGCTATTCCGGCATGCGAACGCATACCCACCCCAACAATCGAAATTTTTACAATCTTATCATCCCCTAAGGCCTGCCCCGCACCTAATTTTTTGCCAATTTCTTTAAGGATTTCAAGGGCTTTTTCATAATCATTACGGTGAACTGTGAATGTGAAATCGGTGGTCGAATTTTCGGCAATATTTTGAATTATCATATCAACTTCAATATTCGCTTCTGAAATTGGGGTTAATATGTTCGACGCAATACCAGGTTGATCTGGCACTCCCACCAGGGTTAATTTCGCTTCATCACGGTTAAACGCGATTCCTGAAATCATCGGATCTTCCATATTATCTTCCTCGTAAGTAATGAGCGTACCTTCGCCATCTTCAAATGTTGATAATACCCTAAGTGGTACGTTGTATTTTCCGGCAAATTCAACTGCTCGAATTTGCAACACCTTTGAGCCTAAGCTAGCCATTTCCAACATTTCTTCAAAGGTGATCCGAGACAATCGCCTTGCTTCAGAAACCATTCTCGGGTCAGTCGTATAAACGCCATCGACATCCGTATATATTTGGCATTCATCTGCTTTTAAACCGGCCGCCAATGCAACCGCTGAAGTGTCTGATCCGCCACGTCCTAAAGTAGTAATGTTGCCGTTTTCGTCAACACCCTGGAAGCCAGCAACAACGACAATTCGTCCTGCGCTCAAATCTTTACGGATTTGCGTATCTTGAATGTCACGAATTCTTGCCTTGTTGTGCGTCGAGTCAGTTAAGATTTGAACTTGATAACCAGTATAAGAACGCGCTGCTTGGCCGCGCTTTTCTAGCGCCATTGCAAGTAATGCAATTGTGACTTGTTCGCCCGTGGATACCAATACGTCAAATTCACGTGGCGAAGGCTTAGGATCTATTTCGTGCGCCATAGAAATTAAACGATTAGTTTCACCACTCATTGCGGAGACAACAACAACCAGATCGTGACCTAGCGCTTTAAACTTTATGAGTTTATCAGCGACGTTTTCGATTTTTTCGACAGTGCCGACAGAGGTACCGCCGTATTTGTGAACAATTAATGCCATAAGGAAACTTTTTCTTATTCATTCAAAAGGTGTGTGATTAAACATCATATTGGTACAATTTGAAAGCTTTTGGGCAAATATAATTTAAAGCCTAAGATTTAAACTCTAGTATAGGAGCTAATAGGTATAGACTGAACTAAGCGCTGGCACATAATTTTAGGTAAACACGGTGATTTTTACCTCTAGAAATGCTCTTGATCAAATCGGTTTGATTTTTAATGACTTCAAAGCCCAATACAGTGCTTTCATCTTCCCCTGTCCTTAGCAAATAAAGAAATTTCGCCTCTAATTTGTTGCCAGTTTAGCTCCATCACTAGTTGCTCAATCCTTAATCAGTCTAACTTAACTGCAATTTATTTTTTAGAATTACTATACAATCATCACTTTAGCAAGCTAACTTTAGGAATCTATGAATGTAATCGCTATACGAATATTTCATTTTCTTTGGGCCTGTATTTGGATCTATTTTTACATCAGCCCTAATTCTCTGAATCCTATTTCCTATGGCAATAAATCAACAGCGAACTCTAACTACGACATTCTCTATATAGCCTTAGGCACACACTTCTTCGTCTATATGGTGTCATCCATTGTTAATAAAGTTGCGAAACAATATAAATTAGTTACTTTTAAACCCCGTGAGCGACCTAGCTTAGCAATGGAAGGCGCAATATTTTACCTATTAGTTAATTTAGTCTTTTCACTCTATGCAATAATTGCTGGTTTTATAGGTACAACTGCATTTAACTACAATACAACTTATTCCGATAATATGTCCTGGTTAGTTGCAGTATGTTCTGTCGTAATTTTACTCAGTTTGAGGAAAAAAGCTTTCTGGTCTGGGTTTCTGCTTATCATCTATTTTTCAATAATATTGTTACTAAATACTGCGCATACACCTGAGTTGCTTAAATCAATTAGTAAAATGGATCTAATTAAAATTACAAATATTATAGGGTTGCTTCCATCTTTAATCATAATCCTAATATTTAAATACTTATTTCCGAGCTACATCATTTACCAATTTATAAAAAACGATCAAATGCAATCCCCAAAAATCGATTGATGTTACTATGTTATACAAAATAAAATATGAATGAGGAATAGTAATGTTAGATTTAAACGACATAGTTTCAAATTCGACAAAATATAGGGCTAGCAAGTTTAATAAAATATTATTTATCATTACATTATCACTCAGCAGCTCTCTCCTTGTTGCAAGTGAGCCAAAAATCAATTATACCTCCTGGGCAAATCTATCCGAGAAATTTAAGTGCAAATTAAGTACAAAATTAATCAACAGTAAATTAATTCCATCTTTAGAATTAAAAGCGAAATCCAAACATCCTACTATGTTTTTTCGTGGCCCAACTCTAAACCCGCCGCTTACTTTTAACATAGAGCTGCAATATCATGGCGCCAAGCCTGTCAAATTAAAATGGGACAAACACTTTGGACGTCTACTTTGGGATCGAGAGTTTATTTTAACTATTGAGCAAGAAGGTCACGACATAAATTCAAGAAAATTACTGACTGCAACCAGTAACATTTACCTAGCAAGAGAGTTTAAATTAATTTACACCCGCGACAAGCTTAAGGCAACTCTAGATCTTGGTCGTTTTCCTGCTAAAAATTTATCATTTGGCATAAGAAAAGGAAGTGCAAAATTTCAACTTTATCTTAATAAAAAATCCGAATTGGACAATCCAGCCAATGATAAAAAGTTAATACCAATATGCAATTCAGTCAATATTTTAATTAAGTGACATTAAGACTTGCACAATCACTTTTTTGGCTTTTGGTAAACTGGTTTTGGCTTTTCTAGCAATTGATGGTAACGAGAGCTCCATAGCTTAGTATCCCAGCGTACTATAGCGCTATATACACCCACAGTGTCATATTCACATTTGGATCCGAACGATTTTTTCCATCTTAATCTAAGCCCTAAGGTCCCTTTTGGAAAATAAAACGATTTTATCAGCATGCGTTTATCCAAACTGCTTATTGTTAGTGAGATTCGCGGATCAAATAACTTTGGATATTTCTTCAGCTTTCGAGCAAAATTAAATTGAAAGCTGGTATTTCCCACTTTATACACGCATCTCGATGCACCATGACCATAATCATAACACCGTCTGGATTTTACTAACATTTGCGCCAAACCAGTCTTTGACTGACGTAATTTTTTACATTCTATTGTATCTTTGGGATAGGCAGCACTTACTGCGCTTGAAATAAAAAGTGAAATACAACTTATAGACAGCAATTTATACAAATGATTAATCACCCGAACTCTCCTTAAGCTAATACACATTAGATTTAGTCACATAAAATAAACTACCCCGCCGCAAGCGTACGGGGCAAGCTGAATCTATTCAATAGTTCAAATAGTTATTGAATCATAGTTTATTTGTTTTCAACTTCCTATTTTTTTGACAACGAATATAACCCATCCCGGTCAAGCAAAAAATAATTAACACATAAGTACCTGGCCCAGGTGCATAAGTAGAATTCTGTCGTTGTGCGTTTTGTCGGTTTTTAACTTTCCCTAACGTCTCATTCGCAAGCAAGGAACTGCTCAAGGCATTTGATGTTAAGGCTATACCAATTTCGCTAGGCTTTGGTTTAATCTCAGACACAACAGGATTTTCCATTGATTCAGATAACAAGCTTATAGAATTATTTTTTTCACTATTACTAAACGAATTTTTCTGCTTTAGTAGTTGCGTCGAGTTTGCTGAATTTTTTATTACTATCGAAGCGTTGACGCTAAAACTTAGCATTAGCATAATTACAAGTACTGCGGATTTCACTGTCTATTCCCTATTCTTGGTTTGCCCTTAGGCACTATTTTTTCGCTATTTCTTAAGCGATTATTGAAACACTACTCATTAATAATTTTAGAACAGAAGGTGTTAATTAATAGTAATCTGATTTATTAAACGACAATCATTGCGATTTAATTAGAGGCGCAAGTATAAAGTAAAAGGATTTAAAAATGTAGGACTTAGTGAGTAAAAAGAGAATTTATTTTTAAAATAATTCGATTAAAGGAAACAAAGTCAAATAAAGCTAGCAATCACAGCGAGTATCAAAAGCGTACTTAACAATACCTTGCTAATAAACTTCCCCGCCGCAAGCGGACGGGGTATTTTAGCCTAATAGATTTCGCTCCGCGCGAAATGAATTCGCACGGGCGACCGAAGGGGGATAACTCCATTCTCCTCCTTTGGAAACCCCCAATGGATTGTGCCCGCAGCAAGCTGCGGGGTAAGCTGAATTTATTTTATAATAATAAAATATTT
>QIKQ01000181.1 GCA_003233075.1 Gammaproteobacteria bacterium | reverse complement strand
CAGCCACCGTTTTCGAGCGCTTGGACCGAGTGAAAACGAGTCATAGTATGCAATTGGGCCGTCGCAGTAGATGGGCTGTGAGAAATGCGGGTTAGCCCGAATCCGAAACATTGATGACACAGCAGGCTAGTCTTAAATTTCAATTGGTATTTTACTTGAGTCTATACTGGTAATGGTAGTCGTAGTGGTAGTCGTAGTGGTAGTCGTAGTGGTAGTCGTAGAGCCGGTGCTAAGACTTGGACTATTAACATTAAGCTTTGCTAAATCTTTTGTAATTTCGATTTCTTTCCCGGGGCGACTAAATATTACTTTTAGTTGCCATTTATCATCGTATTCGTCGATTTCAATAATTGCAAATCCATCGCCTAACACAATATTTTCTTTTTCTGTTATAACTTTGATTTTTAAATTTTGATTATTTTCGAGTGACATCGAATATTCTTCATTTAGTGCCAAATCTTCTTTGCGAGAATTAGCAAATGGTAGAGGACTGTATAAACCTGAACTATGGATAGATAGTATGGCAAGTTCGTGAATTGGTTTACTGTCATCAGCATTATGCACGCTTATATTTATTTCGCTAAGCAAAGATGTATGGAAATCACCGGAAAGAAATATAACGTTGCGAATGTTGTTTTTCACAATATATTTAACCAGCCTTTCGAGACTTGCCGGATAACCATCCCAGCTATCCGAGCGTAGAGCGGCAGAAGGATGATCGGTATTTGCAACTGTGTGGGTACGAGGATAAGGCATCGCAGGTGAAACAATAAATTTCGGCGTATCCTTATTTGGAAAGGAATCTAACCATTTTTCTAACTCCTCAAATTGTTCGTATCCAAGTAACGATGCAGATTTTGTATTCTCAGTGACCCGACGAGCACGCTCTGTCCGACTATCTAATATAAAAAATTGAAAACCATTCTCAGTCAATTCATACCACAGCTCGTCTTTTGTTTTAGCGTAACTTGGTTCAAAATCGTCGCGACTTTGTTTAGTCGATCTCTCTTTTCTTTCAATTAGCACTTCAAATGGATCGAGTATTTGTTGCCAATGCCTAAATGCGTCTTTCCCTAACTTCATGATTTTATGATTTTCTACATTATCGAAAATGGGCTCCCAATTATTATCCATCTCATGGTCATCTAGCATATTATAAGTCGGTAACTTACGCATGACTTCCTGAACATCTTTATTTTCATAAAGTCTTTGATAAGGTTTATGATAACGGTCATCGATAATAGCCGGATCAAATACGCCAGCGGTTGCGTCTACATAGACTTGGTCGCCAATGAGTAGTAACAACGATGGGTCTTTTAAATTCTCATCTTCCAGCCATTCGTTTAGCCGGCGATAGGACCTAAAAGCAGGGTCCGCATCAAACAACCCCGATGCGAATTGACAGCTTGCAAATGCGAAGCAAAGTGAGGTTTTAGAGTCAGAACGGTTTAGTGAATCAGGATGAAGCTTGACAAAACAAGATTTTAATTCGTCGGCCGGATTTTCAAGCTTTGTGCGAATCGCGTTGTCAATACGTATAATCATGTCATCTTGATCTTCTGTTTTTGTTTTTTGCGCAAAAAAATCTCTGTTAATCACCTTAAGGTCTATTTTTCGTACGGAAGTGCTATGGACATGTATTGATCCTCTTCGACTGAACGTGGGATCGTTTAAAATCTTAGAGTCAGCATGTATGAAAAGTATTAAAACACCGTCGGCATCATCATCCCATAATTTTTTTTCTATCGTAAATTTATTTAGGTTTCTAGTTTCATCATCCGTAAGAATATTCTCGGAAATATCGCTGACCATATCACCCAGTTTAGCGTAATCGAAATAGCGACGATTATCGCCATTATTAACCTCAATAAATTTTCCGTCTTCTTGTTTGACGGGCATAACAACAGTGTAGATTGGCTTGCCCATACCAGGACTAGTGCCAACGGTAATGGCTAGCTCGGGCTCAGGTGAGCGAGCTTGTTGCCAGCGACCTATATGTGGGCCAACACTTGGTTTAATAGCGGCGAGTTCTGTGTTTGGCTTCTTGGCATCGGCTATGTTAAAGGGTTGTGCAACATTTTTATCAATAAATATTTTAACTTCTTTAAATACGGATCTTGTATCTTTACCAATGAGACAATCCAAATGACCAAAATTAGGGAAAGTTTTATACTCATAATGACAACCCGCGTCCTCAAGAACTTGCTGTATCAATTTAACAGTTGTTACGTCTGCAAGGGCGTTGTCTCTGCCATGGATGCTATAGGTATTAAAACGCCAGCGCTCAGAGATGTTTTTACGCGAGACAAAATCGTTATAACCCGCTTTCGTGGTTACCGTTTTCCAACGTGAAAAATGTATTGCTTGAGCGAATGTTTTGAAGTTCAGCGGGCCATATATATCATCAATGCTATCCAAGACTTTTTTGCTAACATTTTTCAAATTAAAATTTCGGCCGTAGAGTGCATCGACTCGATGTCGAGTGCGAGTAAAGTAAGTTTTAGCGGATGGTTTCCAAGGTGGATTTTCTAAATCCCATTCTTCTTCAGGATAAGGAAAAGTACTTAATAGACGGTCTATTAAGCGGTCAGATAATGAAGGGTCTTTTTCAACTTGGAATTGATAATCAGGCTCTGGCAATATATAAGCAAGATAATTAAGTACATAAGACCGAAATACATTATCAGCACTAAAATTGATCATCGGCCCGACTTGAGACAAAACTAAAGAATTAATCCAGTTAGGAAATTCTTCACGCCTTTTTAAATTTTCAAACTCTTTGGCTAATCTTTCTGACTGATACTTTTCTTTTATTAACTTATAATCTTCTTCAGATGGTTTTTTTAGAATTGTCATACTGAGCATTGCGGCGCCCATGCAATGGGCGAATACATTGATTTTTTGATTAGTTTTGTTGTAAACATGCTTAAATGCTATTGGTATGTCTTTGAACGCCATGTCTTCGAAGGCCCAAGGGTGTCGCGGGGTTAGTTCAAAGCCACTACTTGTTCGCAAATCAAGTATCCAAATATCATAATCTTTTGCAAAGTATCTCGCTAAATTTGAAGTGATTGACGGATGTGTAAAAGTCGTGCCGCCGACACTGTAACCATGGATAGTTAACAATGGTGGTTTACCAGGATTGGGATAACGTGTTAGGCAAATATTGACTGGCAGATTATCCTCGCTTGTGCCCGTTTGAAGCTCAGTAACAGTCGGTTCAACCATTCCTTTAATGTACATAGATTGAATTTTAGACTGTATTCTTTCTGACTGATTTTTTTGTTCAGTGATTTCACTTTGCTTAGAAAATTTATTCTTCTTTTTACGTGCTACTTTTTTGTTGTTTTTGGTTTCAAAGAAAATAGGCTCATCCGTTTCAAGTGTTTTGGGTTCAGTATCTGCAATTCCGTCTAAATCTCCAGGAAGACGCCGAGCTTTACTCGCGTCACTGTCAACGTCACGTTTATAGGCATCGGGTTGTCTGAAACTCCAGATATGCGTTGTAATCAGAAATCTTAGGGTATAGAAAATAAAAGACATACAATCAAGCAAGGCCGATGCTTGGTCTTGTTGCTGGACAATTTTCATTAATGGCACGCCTTGTTGTGCAAGGAAACGAGTATCGAGTTTAAGCGTGGCAGGTTCCTTTTTTAGATTGAGAAAACCATGTTTCAAAAAAGCATCGAATTTAATTTCCATTAGTTGACGCCAGGGGTTTCCCCTTCGACAATAAGTTAAGCGTTTAATGCCTTTTAGTTTTCCCTTTTCATTTATTATTTTTGCTATTTCCCTAAAGTTGGGATTGTTAACATCATCAAGATTATTTTCATCTAGATTAATATCGAAGTCATAACAAAGTGTACGGATTTCTCCCGCCTTAGATGAAAGAGCCCAAAGATTTTTTAACCTTTGCCAGCCGTTTAATTTTTTCTTTGTTTCTTTACTTTTATCCCAGGCTTGTTTAATGTCTCGTAATCCTCGATTGACTAACCAGGCGAAACCACCACGCAATCTTCGTCGAATAAAATCTGAACGATCGCGGCCAAAAATATCTAATTTACCTGATATTGCTGCGCTGTATAGGGCAATTTTTTCGAGCTCGCAATCTAGTTCTGCTTCAGAAATAAAGCCAAGTTTTGCCTCGGCGGCAGCCTTATTTAGATTATCTGTTTCATCGTCATCCGTATAACCTTTGGTAAGCAATTGCCATTGTTGATAGTCAAAAATACGTAAGCGACTATCGCAACCTTTATGATCTTGTTGGCCATCAATATAAATCGTTTTTTCGCCACTTTGAGCAAGCTTAAGTATATCGACGGGTAGGCTGCGCATCGTGATTTCAATGTAGTAATCTTCATTTTTCAGAGTGGTTTTACTGCCGAGACGCTCAATTAGTAGAACTTGAGTGGAGGTTCTGACCCTAGCTGGTGTAGGTGTATTACTATGATTATAGTCGTCCATGACGTCACGAAAAATTTTACGATTTTTATTGCGGTGCTTGGTCGGAGTGTTTTCTTGCTGGTATCCCCATACTCCAATCAGTTTTCTGACTGCTCGGAGCGACACAGCAGTAATAGTTAATGCAGGATTCGTGGCGAGTGCGGTTGGAATTATAGAACCATCTAATACAACTAAACCTTCGTGGTGTAGCTCTTTTTTACTGTTCGGCTTGTAAACGCGACCGATATTATCAGTAACTCCGGAATCGATGTCGTCCGCCATTACGCAACCGCCAAGAGGATGCACTGTTAGCAGAGGCCCGCGTAAGGTGCTTTCTGCTAAAAAGTCCGTACCCGGAGGTAAAAATTTCCAAAGCGGATTTGGTATCAGAGTGCCTTTAATTGCCCGGCGGCTAGACATTTTTTCAATAGTGCTCATCTGCTCTTCAAATAAAGGGTTATTTTTAATATTATCCCATTTGACATTGAGTGAGCCATTGCCATTAATATCTTTTTTCTTGCCCTCTAAACAGAGGCTACCCCCAGAACCATCGTCACCAAATATAGCCAGTAGCGAGGTTCGATTAATTGTATCCTGGTTAACTGCCCATGGATCATTTCTAACAGGACCTTTTTTATGCCAGCTATTATCGCTTTTGGTTAAGCGATTGAGAGTTTTTGTCGTGGTCAGTACTTCCTCAAAAGCTTGCTTGAGAATATTGGGTACCGCTAATTCTTGAATTATAAAGGGCTGGCCTGTGGGGTCAACTCCAGCTTCAATAATACCAGTGATGGTGGGCCCTACTGTCCGATCGGCTGGGTTTACTGATCGATCCGCAAAGGCATTTACTTTTTGCTTTTGGCCATAAACTGATGCCATCATGTCGCCATTGCCGGAAAAGTGCTCGCCTAGTTCGTGTGAGAACTGAAGTTCTTCAGTTTCTGATCTTTTTAGTATTTCAGTTGAGCCTAAGCTGCCTGCCGCTAATATGACACGTTTTGCGGTTATTTCTATAGCGTTGCCTTGACGTTTTCGAAGTAATTTATCAGTGTATGTAACACTCACTTTCCAACGCTTTTCACTCTCAGCAACGTTATTTTTTAGGTGAAGATCCTGTTTAAGCCAAAGTACGGTTGCTCCCGTGACTAAACTCGCACCGCGGAGCTGTGCTAAATCCAGTAAGTTGGTATCGAGGGATTCTTTAGCCTCAAAATTGCAGCCGGTGGTGCAATCGCCACAAAAATTACAGGCTTTAAGTTCGACGCCACTGCAGGTGACTTTATTTTGCATTGCGACGGTTATAGCGGCATCACGAAATGTGTTTTTTTCGGCTATTTTTTTAAGTGCGTTGTATTTGTCGGGGACTGGCTTGCTGTGATCTTGAATGGTGTTATTTGAGGTTTCATTGTCTGATGAATCTGTATTTTTGTTAGCTGCGCCCAATAATAATTTAGCTTCATCATAATATTTATCGAGAGATTCTCTATTTTGAAGATCTCTTGGCCAATTTTCATTAAATCTAGCCGCGACTGGTTGCTCCATTACCCCGGCGTTAATTAGAGAGCCACCACCAAGGCCGTTGCCGAGTAGGACGGACATGTCTGAGTTAATACGAAAATCAAACAAGGCGTCATGACTACCTTTCGCTTCAGATTTATCAGAGTTACGAATGTTAAAACGAACATGTTTAGCTGCATCTGAAAAATCGGTAGGAAAATGGCCAGGTAAATATTCCTTACCTCTCTCTAATACACAAACTTTAAGATCTCGCCCATTTTCTTTGCAAGCACTTAGCTCTGCTGCTGCAATAGAGCCGCCGTAACCACTGCCTATAATGAGGACATCGTAATCGGTTTCATTCGCTAAGTTTGTTTTATTTTTAAGTTCTTTTTCGTAAACTAGTTTTTCAAATCCCTGAGAAATTGGTTTTTTACCCTCGTTAGGTACATTATTTTTATTCATAATTATTTCTCCTGGTAATTATGACAAGCCTCCGCGATCGAGTTTTTCAAATCATTTGCCATAACAGGTTTGTGTAGAAGAGAGATTCCAGCCTCTTTAGCTTCAAGAAGACGATCGGGTGCTGTATCACCGCTAATTAATACAGCGGGTAAATTAGAAATAGTATTTCTCAGTGCCTTGATTGTTTGGATGCCTGTTTCGTTTCCTCGTAATCTAAAATCAGCCAATACTATATCGGGCACTGTTTTTTTTGAAAGTTCAAGCGCAGTTTCAGTGCTCTCTGCAAGTAAAGTTTTACAACCTAAGCTATCAAGAAGTGCCTTCATGCCTTCTCGTACAGAGGCTTCATCATCTACAACAAGCACGGTATAAGCTTCCCAAGCTGAATTGTTTAATAATTCTTTTGTTTGGCTGCTTGAATCTGCAACCAGAAGTGGTATTAATAAACCAAATGTAGTTCCATTATTTAGTTTAGAATCGAGAGATAATTCAATATCCAGCATTTTGCTTAGACGTTTAACAATTGAAAGCCCCAAACCAAGCCCCTTGCTGCGGTCACGTTCTGGATTGGAAATTTGGTAAAACTCTTCGTAGATTCGAGAGTGCTCGGCAATATCTATTCCACAGCCACTGTCACTAATTTCAATTAGCAACTTATCGTTCTGTGATTTAACTTGGATAAGTATTTCACCTGATTCGGTGTATTTGATTGCGTTAGAAATAAGATTTCTAAATATTCGCTCCAATAATAATTCATCGGTATATGCAATATATTTTTTTGTGCAATTAAGTTCATACTTTAAGTTTTTCGCCGTGGCCAATGTGCGCATTTCCTGACTGATGCGTCTTAGTAAATCTCTCACGTCGACTGGAGATGAGTTTACCTCGATAATATTCGCATCCAGTTTCGATATATCGAGAAGAGAATTAAGTTGGGTCGCAAGTGCTTGAATAGCGGTATTCATGAATTGAATTATTTCACGGCTCTTAGCATTCAAGGGTTGTGTGTCTAGGGCAGCTCCAAATAATGACAATGTATGAATGGGTTGTCGCAAATCATGACTGGCAGATGCAAGAAAACGAGTTTTTGATCGGTTGGCAGATTCTGCAAGTTCTAATGCGTCTTTTAGCTTATTATTTAATTCAATTTGTTGTAGGCGTATTTCGAATGAGTCTTTAAAGAGTCTAAAAGCGTCTTTAGCAAGACCTAGTAATACGAGGCCATACAAAAGTATAAACAGTGAGGCAAATATTTCCGGTACTTGTACTCCTTTGCCTATTGAGCTAAGTGACCACATTAAACTGAGAGAGCAAACGACCGGGATCGCGTAGGCAGCAAAAATGGGTCGATATCCAGCCGAAGTTGAAACAGCACCAGTGCATAAACCCATTAACAAAATCGTTTGAATGGAACGCTCCAACTCAGGAAGGTATAAAAAAAATCCAGCTGAGACCCCGTAGGCAATGCCGTGCAAAGCATTTAAATAGATAACGATTTTCAGCGCTTGGCGAGAGGATAGATTAGGATTATTTGGAAGTTTTTGTAAAATATATCCGCGGACTAGTAGGATAATACAGACGAGTGCTAGCCAGCTACTCCAAAAAATGGTTGGAACATAATTAGAAGCAAACCCTGCAATTATGGCTGCAGATAAGATTATAGGAATAGGCAGACGACGAACTTGCTTTGCAAGTAATTGTAGCAATTCGTCTTCAAGACCATGCTCTGTTTTATTTGGGATAGGTTTCAACTTTATCTGTCTTTAAATTTATCTTTATTTAAATTAAAGAGTTAAAACTACTCGTCTGCAATTCTATTATGCTGTGACGATTTAGGATTGTATACCTTAATTTAATTAGCTCATTTTTCCAATACGACTAATAGCTATAAAATTGGACTAAGTTTAGTCAAGGTTTAGAAACTCTAGACAACTAGCTAGTTGCAGTTTAGAGCAACCTTAGCGCAAACTAGCATTCAGTTTCGAGCACAGCCAAAAATTGCTTGATATTTCAGCATAGAGTTTGGCGGCAATTGATATCAAATTAGCAATAAAGGCGGGGCGGTCGATAAGATACTCACTTGCACTCCAAAGTGCGTTAGCGCTGAGGTTAAAATAGTCATTCCAAGTTACTATTTTAACCTCCTTTTTAAGTCTTCACTTAAAAACGGTCGAAAAACTAATATTTCCCATTGTAATTAAGTTAGCGAGTAGAGGCAGGGTTTTCCGTCATTATCTGATGTGATTTTCAATTGGAGCAAGGATGTTACTTAGGGAAGCTCTGAGAAATTTGTCCCTGAATTAATCAGAGACACCTTAGTTATCGTGATACAAGATCGGTGATTATTTATATACTATAGTTCTAGTGTAAATAACAGAGGCTACTTATGGAAACTCCATTTAATTTCGTGAAACAAGAGTTGTCGACGGATAAAAATACTAAAAACGAAATTAATAATGAAAATGACAAGCATGCCGCAGCACTCGCTAGCGACTTATCTTCGGATGAAATAAGTGCCGAATCCTATCGAGATTTTCTCAATCAGTTTGAAATTAGCAGTGAAGTTGAACCGTATCCAGAGCTAGAAAAAGTCATTCATCGTTTTCTTCGAAATAAAAGCCTTGATAAGCTTATTGTAGCCGTGCCCGATGGCTACTATTACGGTCGAACGCAAATTTCATGGAATAGTATTAGTGAAGCAAATGTACAAAATTATTTGCGAATATCAATTAATGGCGTATTAATAGATTTCGATAATATTGAAATTCAAAAAGTAGATGCTGATTTGCTCGTTACTAATAACGAGCCTAATTCACTTCTAACTTACAGTACCAAGTCTAATGTTACAAAAATGGAATATATCACAAGCTACAAAGGTCTAGATGATTGGTCGATTAATCTCGAGATAAGGTTTTATCGCAAAGAGCAACATTATAAAGAGTGGCAAGTAAAAATATTTAATAGATTAAAGTCCGAATTAAAGGCGCAAGCAAATGAGATATAGCTTATAATTGAGTGAAATACTTGCTTAGTTAATGCAGAGGACCATTACATCATTGTGAAAGAATGTAATCAGTGTGGCAAATGCTGTATAAATTATAGTTGTGGTGGCCTAACCGCATCAACAAGTGAAATCGAATATTGGGAAATCCACCGGCCTGATATTTATAAATATGTTAGTAATGGAAATATTTGGATGAACCCTGACACAGGCAAGCAAATTGAGCTGTGTCCTTGGCTAAGAAAAACGCCTAATGAAAATACGTATACTTGTGATATCTATCTAAATCGTCCGGATGATTGTAAATTTTATCCAGTTAATATCGAGGATATGATTAAAGATGAATGCGAAATGTTAGAGCCACCTGACCTATGCAACCCTAATCAAGCTGAAAAGATCCTAAATCAACTTATGGCAGATAGTCGTCGTAGTTTTGGCGAATAGTGAAATTATTTACTATCTCGATACTTAAGTTGTAAACCGTGGAGGAAATTTCGCAAGATTTGATCTAAACATTCACGATAATGTTTATGGCTTGATTTACGGAAAAAAGCACTTAATTCATGTTTGCTAATGCGTAAATCGGCTTTTTGCAATATCGCTAGAATATCTTCAGCTTTCAGATCCAAAGCGATTTTTAATTTTCGGAATATAATATTATTATTCAGCTGTTTTTCAGGTAGAGCCAGTGGGCCGTCTTTTTTGCCTCGTTTATCATTTATCAAACCGTTTAGAAAGCTTGCCAATTGAATGTCGCTTAGCTCACAAAATTCTGGATCGTCTTCTTTTTTAAGCCAGTTGACTACCTGTGCCGACGTCACTAAATATTCAACTTCGGCAAATATGGCGATTATTTTTGTGTCTTTATGATCAAAGATATAGCGGATTCGGCGTAAAATATCATTATTGTTCACAAATGTTCCTTATTAATTCATCTTTAGTTTGTATACAAGCGCGAACTGCCAAAAATAGCTCGTGAAAATGCTAAATGGCTTCATTTTATAATAAACATGTTAAGTTATGCTGAGCATATGTATCTAAGTTATTGATTATTAAAGCATGCATATAATAAGTAAAATTGCGGCATATTTGAAGACATTATATTGTAATTTGCCTTGGATTCTTGCTATTATTTTTTTCTTAGATATGAATAAAACTACAGTTTAGTTTAATTTTCTTTAGACTACTGCAATAAAATCAAAGGTGTTGGGTCACATGGATAATTTAACGTCAGAGTTAGTGCCAAAGAAGCTTAAAAATAGTAACTGGTTTAAATATCTCATAGGAATTGCGATTTTAATCGCTGTTATTTCCAGTGTAGTGGTTAATCTTGATGAAGTTATGTCAGTTTTTGAAAAAAGAACGGCCAAAAGTGTAAAAATGCCATCAAAGTCATCACCGCATACAGAAGTTAAAATCAACAGTAATTCTGTGGCAGTAACTCCACCTGCAAAAAAAGAATCTACAGCAGTTCGTTCTCAAACAGGGCCAGTAAATATAGCTCTTAGCACGTCGGGTGCATCTATCAGCGCCAAGTTTAGTGGTACTCCAAGTGAGCTCGCTCAGCTCAGTAGATTAATCGACAATAATTTGGATACTGATTTAAGGTTAGAACCTCATATATTAAAAAAATTGGCGTATGAAGTTTCTTTTGCACAACCTTCAAAGGTAATTGGTATAAGCTTTCATCAGCCGTCTAAGCGAAATCCTAAAAATTACACCAAAACAATTACTGTAAAAGCACGGTATCCTAATGGAAAATGGTCAAAAGAGATAAGAATAGTTTTGCAAAAAGATAGCGGAGAATTTTATACGAAGTTAGCTTATGATCGACCCATTGCAGCAGTCATGATAAATCCAAAGGATAACTGGAATGGTCATCAAGTGTATATCGGCGATGTTAAAATTTGGGTAAAAAAATAATTAATTCATACGATAAATAAAATTTGAAGGAGAAATAATGACTAGATTTATCAAAAATTTCACAGGGGTATTATGTTTGTTAATGTCTTTTTCGGTTTCGGTGCTAGCAGATAATAAAGTAATAGGTAAGTGGCAGGGGAATATAATCGTTAACAAAGATAAGCCCATGTTCGTCTTTCTTAATATCGATTCACTAAGTCCAGCGAAAAAAGTTTTAACATTAAAATATGGCCAGCCGTATAATTGCGTAATTGAAGCTAAATACGGTGGCTCAGTTAACAAAACCCAAGTGTTCTATATTATTGAAAATTATAAATACAGAACATTTTGTTATAAGGATGTATACAAGAAAAAAGCGGAGCTAAGAGTGACTACAACTAAAACCGGAAAGCTCAGTTATGATATTACCTCAAAAGGTACTAGTATTCAGTCTGTTATTCTAACCCGACAGTAATAGTGATTTAAGCAATTAGTTGTGGGCCGTGTTAAGTAAAGTCATGGCCCGAATTGTCTAAGAATAAATCACTATCTTTCTTTTGCACTAATTCTTAGAGGTGCCCTTAACTTAATCGTGATATTCAGTTATAGCTAATGCTTTATTATGCGAAGTATTGCTGCTTTTGAAACTAGTTGTGCAGCTTTAGTATAGGTAAGTTAAACGTTACCTGAAAGTGGGGAGCGTAATATTTATTACACAAATAAAAGTTAGCGGGACTTATATGCTTTGCTGTATAAACACGACGAATGTGATGCGATATTTTGCACTATGCTGGTGAATAGTTAGAGGAGTTTACAGTGCTTAAGAATTTATTATTATCTTTATTTTTAATTAGTATAGCTTTATTGCCTAATTCAATTTTTGCCACTAAAACCACTGATAAAATAAAGACCTCTGTCAGTCCGAGCAGTAATTTTTACGCATGGGTGAATAAAAAGTGGTTGGCCAGAACTCGAATACCTGATGATAAAATGTCTGTCAGTAATTTTACCACTATTCAGGAAAATGTTTTTAATCAGTTAAGGGCACTAATAACAAGTTTTAAAAATAAAAAGAAGCGAACTCCAGACGAAGAAAAAATACTTAATTTTTATCTAAGCTATACAGGCATGAAAAAACGCGATTCATTAGCGTTAAGCCCCATAGCGAGTGATTTGAAGGCAATAGACTCCGCGAAAACGCATAAAGATATTATACAATTGTTCGCTAAATTTCAAATGCAAGGTGTCCGTACGCCATACCTTTATACGGTAGACATAGATTATAAAAATTCGAAAATATATAGATTGTTTGTTGTTCAGGCAGGGTTAGGTGTTAATCGGGATCATTACTTGGGGTCAGACAAACGTTCAAAGCGACAAATTAAGCTTTACAAGGAAGTGCTCAAAAAATTGTTTTCACTGGCTTCTGTTAAGACATCAGTACATACGATTGAACTGATTATTAAATTAGAAACAGAAATGGCTAAAATTCAATGGTCTAAAGTTAAAAATCGTGATCCATTAAAAACCCACAATAATTTAAATTATAAAGAAGTAGAGAAAATCACAAGCAATTTGCATACACAAGATTACTTAAAGAGTCTCGGTTACCCTGCAAGGGGTAACATTAATGTTATGCAGCCGTCATACATTAGTCGTTTCAATGACTTGTTTAGAAAAACTCAATTGCATGTTTGGAAAAATTATCTCAGAGCTTGCCTATTAACAGATTATGCGACCCTGCTGACATCTGAATTTAAAAAGGTTTGGGCGAATTATGAAATTAAGAAAGGATTATTTATAAACGAAACAGCATTATGGCAGCAGGCAATTGCTTCTCTAAACATGCATGCCGGTTTATTATTAGGTAAAGCATATGTTAATCGATACTTTAATGAAGATTCAAAAGTAATTGTTACAAAATTGATTAGAGAAATAGTAACTGAATACAAAAATTCAATTATAGTATCAACAAGACTGTCTTTGGAAACAAAGAAAAAGGCTTTAGTGAAACTAGCGAAAATGAAGTTTCAGATCGCCTACCCCAAGAAATGGCGCGACTATTCAAGCTTGACTATCACACGACAAGATTTGCTGGCTAATAGTAAACGTTTGATAGAATATGAGCATAAAAGAAATATAAAGAAATTAGATAAACCAGTCGATAATTCAGATTGGTATATTTCCCCTCAAGAAGTAAATGCTTATTATTCTCCCAGCATGAATACATTCATACTGCTTGCCGCTATTATGCAAAATGAATTTGTTGATACCAAAGGAAATCATGCAGTAAATTATGCGGGTATTGGCTTTATTATCTCGCATGAGATTGCGCATGGTTTTGATGATAGCGGCAGACGTTTTGATGCAGAGGGAAATTTAAAGAATTGGTGGACAGATATTGATGCGAAAAAATATGACGTTATTAAGCAAAAATTAATTAACCAAGCTAATAAATATGAAGTATTACCGGGTGTATTTCTGAATGGAGAACTTGAAGTGGGCGAGATTATTGGCGATCTTAGCGGAGCTGAAATCGCCTATAAAGCTTACAAACGAATGCTTAGCGCAAAAGGAATGAATAATCAGAGTGAGAAGAAAAAGTTTTTTATCCAACTCGCTAAAACCTGGCGCAGTAAAATTAGAAAACAAGTATTATTGAAGTACCTTGAATCAGATACGCATCCGCCATCAGAATATAGAGCCAATGGCATAGTAGTTCACTTTGATGATTTTCATGAATTGTTTAATACAAAACAGGGAGATAGAATGTATAAAGCACCATCAGAAAGAATAAGAATTTGGTAAACGAATAGTTTTAGATTTTTAATAAATTAAGTATTTTTGTTGGCACGTAATAACAAGTTAAAATCTTTGGGCGCTGGTGTTTCGAATGTCAGGCGGTCGCCAGTTGCGGGATTTACAATATCAAGACTCAAGGCGTGAAGCCCCATTCGCGGCCCATCAGTTCCGTAACGTGAATCACCAACGACTGGATGACCCAACCAGGCCAAATGTGCTCGGATTTGATGTTGGCGTCCCGTCTCTAGAGTAAGTTCCAATAATGATCGTTCATTCATGCCTCGTTGAGTAATGTAGTGTGTGATTGCGTTTTTTGCGTCTGGATGTGCTCCGACATGCATACGATATTCTTTTTCGTCCATGCGCAAGGGTTGATTGATAACGCCGTGGCTAGGGTCTGGGCAGCCCTCAACAATGGCCAGATAGTTTTTTCTAGCATGTGGCCATAACTGCATAATTGCTTCACGTTTTTGCCGCGATGTTGCGAACAACAACACACCGGATGTATCGCGGTCGAGTCGATGTACGGGCCAAAGTTTCACTTCAGACTTAGGGCGTGAGAGTTGTTTACGGAGAATAGCGAGTGCATGTTTGTGACTTTCATTCGCTGTTGCAACAGATAGCAAACCGGCTGGTTTATTAATTGCTATTAGATCTTTATCGGCATAAAGAATTTCTAATTGGCCTGCTCGCAATGGAGCTTTGCTTGCAGAGGCTAGCACCTCAACATCATCTCCTACTACTAATGGGTGATTGTGTTTTACCACAGGCGTACCATTTACTATGACGCATCCTAATTTTAATCTTTGTTTTATAGTGTTTCGACTCCAACCCTGAAGTTTGGCAGTGAGGAATGTCATTAGACCGCTGGCCTCGTTTACTCGATACCTATCCGACATTGAATTACGCCTTTATTTTTTACATTTAATAATAGCTACATGGATTTTAAGATCGATTTTACAGTATGCCGAAAAGATTAGCCATATATCATCTCATATGACTCACTTGGAAATGATAACTCGGTTAAATATAATAGTTAAAAATTCTTAATCATATTAGTTGTACCATTTTTTATAATATTATTTGGTTGCCCAATAATAGGCTAAGGCTGATAAAGTAAATCCATCAGTGATATTGCCTTTTCTTATTTCGTCTTTAATTTTTGATTTTGCAATATAAATTAGCCCTTCGGCCTCGTTATCTGTATCACTGGCTTGCGTATCGATTTTAATACTTGCTAAGAATATATCGATTGTGGAAGTTAAAATTGCTGTATTTGGCTTTACTTTGCCAATTTTTTTAATTAATGAGTCATCAACAGCAAAACCAGTTTCTTCCAGTAGTTCTCTTTTGGCACATTCAAAGCTAGTTTCGCCAGGATTAGCATATCCACGAGGCGCTTCAATTAATGCACATTGATGTGCAGGTCTTCTTATTTTGATTAATATAAAATTGTCTTCTTGCTCGACCAATATAACGGCACCATTGGCGGAAGCATCCTCGTGCAGATAATGGTATTTACCGTCTTGTATTATTTTAAACCAAGAATTTTCATATACGGTTTTCATTTTTTGACTTCCAAGCCAATAAAATTACGCAGTAATGGGTACATGCCAAACCAGTTTTTTCTCGAAAATCGATCAGTAAATGTTTCTGGCATTTTATCTTCGATGTAATCGATTGCTTTGTCTGTAAGGAAACTAAATATTTGGCTACCCGAAAAGCTAGATATAAATTTATAAGCTTGGATTGGATATACAATTAAGTTTATTTCATTGCGGAGCGATTTTATAGTAATAGCTGCATCTAATATGACAGGAGGAATATCGTTTATAATTTTCACATTATCTTGCAAAAAACTTTCTTTATTTTTAGCAAATAAATAGTTGTACGCTGGGTCAATAATTTCAGCTTTAAATACATTGCTACTATCAATATGCGAAAAATATTCTTGCGAGAATTTGTACCAGTGAGAACGTGATACCATCTCGTTTGTTTTACTGAGAAAAATTCTGTGTTCATCACTATTATCAAAGAAGGCTTTTAGTGCCTCATCTGTTGATATTCTTTTGTAAATTTCGTCTTTAAGAGAGTTTGGACTTAATTGAACGTTTTCCCTTGAAGGTGATATATTTTGTAGCGACTTGTCAGTCGCCTTTATACGATCTTCGATTATTTTTGAAGTTACTCTATCCAAGCTTCCTTTTGTAGGACTACCTTGTATGCTTGATAGTATATGGTCGGCAGGCAGACTCGTATAATATTCAAACAAGGATTTCTCTTCGATATTGATGCCACGTAATACTAAATGCCCTGCTCCTTCCTCATTTAAATACTTGACCACATTCTTTTTACAAAGAATTTCTGCAATTGCAATATTATCAATAAGCGTATTTGGCGATAGCACTACGCCTTCACTAAAGGTCAGACAGGTTAGAAAACGTTTTTCAATTTCGATAGGCGCCAATTGCCTGATCGAATCACAATTTGATAATACCCATTTCTCTTTAAATAACATAAAATTGATCCCTTTAAAATTTACAGCTTCAATTTATCACTATCTTGGTGCATCTTCATCAATATTTTTACTTATAATCTTTTTCTAGCAATTTCATACATTAATAGACTTCCAGCTACACCCAAATTGAGTGAGTCAGCTTTGCCGACCATCGGAATTCGCACTAAATGCTGGCACGAATATTTTTGATTTTCAGTAAGTCCTTTGC
>QIKQ01000055.1 GCA_003233075.1 Gammaproteobacteria bacterium | reverse complement strand
GAAGATTTATGGTCACGCCAAAAATTATTATCTTCTATTCCAAGCAAATCACCTGCGGCGTCGCTCGCGTCATGATCTGTTACCGCAGACGTAAACACAATAGGCAGATTTTGTTCATCACAACCCTTGCTTAGTTTTTGTCGCCAGTCTGTATGTATTTCGCCTGATAAATATACGTTCCATTTCATATCTATTCCTACTGATTACTAAAATTATTTATTTCTTTAATGACAGATATAAGATTAATATGTTCTTTCTAAATGAATTAAATACCACTTTATTTTTATCATTTTGAATTTTTATTTAAATTAATTAAGATAGCTTAGGCACAGTGTCTAGATTTAGTCGATCTATTTATAAGTAGGCGAATGCGCCTAAGAATAACTCGCTCAATTCTTAAAGCGTGTTTTAAGGGGCAAAAAAACCTGTTTAAGCCCCTTATGCTAGCTTAAATCAAGACAAACCCTTTAGTTATTAATATCTTAGAGGGGTCAGTCCCCATTATTGGGGACGCATATGCGGAAATAAGATGACATCACGAATTGATGCGGCATTCGTAAATAACATAACTAGGCGGTCTATGCCTATACCCTCTCCTGCTGTTGGTGGTAGGCCAACTTCTAATGCAGTAATATAGTCTGCATCATAATGCATCGCTTCATCATCACCTGCATCTTTTTCTGCAACTTGCGCTTTAAAGCGTTCAGCTTGATCTTCAGAGTCATTAAGCTCAGAAAAACCATTTGCGAGTTCGCGACCACCCACAAAAAATTCAAATCGCTCCGTGACAAAGGGATTGTTATCACTGCGTCTGGCCAGTGGTGAGACTTCAGTCGGATATTCGGTAATAAAAGTAGGATGTTTAAGTTTTTCCTCAACCGTTTTTTCAAATATTTCGATTTGAATTTTACCTAATCCATAACCTGGCTTAAGCGCAATACCCAAGCCTTCAGCAATCTTAGTGGCCTCTTTTAAATCATCGATTTGTTTTTTAGTGACGTCAGGGTTGAATTTTAAAATTGAATTTTTAACCGACAATCGTTCAAAGGGTTTTCCGAATTCATAGGTATCACCCTGATATTCAATCGTAGTAGTGCCGATGACATCTTCAGCAATGCCGCGCATTAATTCTTCTGTCCGATCCATTAGATCAGTATAATCTGCGTATGCTTGATAAAATTCAATCATCGTAAATTCTGGATTGTGCCGAGTAGATAAACCTTCATTTCTGAAATTACGATTAATTTCAAAGACCCGCTCTATGCCACCGACGACTAAACGTTTGAGATACAATTCGGGTGCAATTCGTAAATAAAGATCAATGTCTAGCGCATTGTGATGGGTTTTAAAGGGTCGGGCTGTTGCTCCACCAGGTATAACTTGCATCATGGGTGTTTCAACTTCGACAAAACCTTCTTCAACAAAATAATTCCTTATGTAGCTAACAATGGCAGTGCGGAGCATGAAGGTACGTCGTGAATCTTCGTTCATAATTAAATCAAGATAACGCTGTCGATAACGCGTTTCCGTATCGGTTAAGCCTTTAAACTTTTCAGGTAAGGGCCGAAGTGATTTCGTTAAAATAAAGATATTACTGGCCCTGATAGAAAGCTCGCCTTTATTGGTTTTATATATTGTACCCTCGACACCAATAATATCGCCTACGTCCCAAGTTTTAAAATCTAAATACACGCCATCAGGTAATTCATCGCGACTTAAATATATTTGGATTTTACCAGACATGTCCTGGACACTTGAAAAACTTGATTTGCCCATAATGCGTTTCGCCATCATGCGGCCCGCGATTTTAAAAAGTGACGTTTCTTTTTCCAGCTCTTCCTTGTCTTTATCGCCAAACCGCTCAATTAAATCGGCCGCCACTTCGTTACGTCTAAAATCATTACGATAAGCAGTGCCGTTTTCGCGCAGTTTATTTAATTTTACTCGCCGTTCGGCGATTAGTCGATGTTCGTCATCACTCATTTTGTAAACCTATTCTGTGGCTGTTATAAACCAGATTTTAAACTGGCCTCGATAAATTGATTTAAATCTCCGTCTAATACTGCTTGCGTATTTCCTGTTTCAACATTGGTACGCAAGTCCTTTATTCTTGATTGATCTAATACGTAGGAGCGAATTTGACTGCCCCAACCAATATCCGACTTGCCGTCCTCTAGAGCTTGTTGCTCATTCATACGTTTTTGCATTTCTAACTCATATAATTTTGCTTTTAGTTGCTTCATTGCCATATCTTTATTTTTGTGCTGTGAACGATCACTTTGACTTTGCACAACAATATTAGTCGGCATATGAGTAATTCGTACTGCAGATTCAGTTTTATTAACGTGTTGCCCACCGGCACCACTTGCGCGATACGTGTCAATACGCAAATCCGCCGGATTAATTTCGATGTCTATATTATCATCCACTTCAGGAGAAACAAAGACAGCGGCAAAAGAAGTATGACGTCGACTGCCTGAATCAAACGGTGATTTCCTGACCAATCGATGTACACCCGTTTCGGTACGCAACCAACCATAGGCATAATCGCCTGTAAAACTAATGGTCGCGCTTTTAATGCCAGCGACATCACCCTGAGTTCTCTCAATTAACTCAGTTTTAAATTTTTGTAGTTCACCCCAGCGAAGATACATGCGCAATATCATTTCGGCCCAATCTTGCGCTTCTGTACCACCAGATCCTGCTTGAATGTCTAAAAAAGCATTATTTTCATCCATTTCACCGGAAAACATTCTTTGAAATTCCAAATCTTTGATTTGATTTTCGATTTCTACAAGATCTGCGATAATTTCACTAACAGCATCGCTGTCATTATCATCCGCAGCCATTTGCAATAATTCTGTATTATCGTCTAAACGTTCAGATAATTGAACAAGCCCGTGTACGACTTTTTCTAGTCTTGCACGCTCTTTACCCAGTTCCTGTGCTCGGTCTGGATCATTCCATAATTCGGGTTGTTCTAATTCACGCTCTACTTCAGTTAAACGTTCAGCTTTTTGATCAAATTCAAAGATACCCCCGAAGAGAATCGGTGCGATTTTTAAAATCTTTAATCTGGCTCACTTGCGGATTTATTTCCATTTTATTTCCTAGAGATGATCTATTTAAATAAAAACATTCATTCTACCCTAACTATTTCCCTAAATTCAATAATCTTGTATATGATCAACGACTAATTGAGCTGAACGCCAACCATTAAATTCATTTACATTAAGGCGATAAACCATATGAGCCGTCTTACCGATAACCTCCTCATCAGCATGAACAAAGTTAAAGGCAATTGCATTTATGGTTGTATCTGTTTCTGCTAGCTTAAGGCTCATTTTGGTGTGTTTCTCACCTACAATTTTAGACTCGATTATTTGGAAATCGCCCTCGAATAAGGGTTCGGGAAATCCTTGCCCCCAAGGTCCTGATTGATCAATGATTTCAGCAAAATCTAAAGTTAAGTCTTTCGCATCGAGCATGCCATCCGTTAGCAATATTGGATCTAATAATGCTTTGTCCATGGTCACTTTTAGTTGCTCATAATACGCAGTTTTAAAAGCCTCGAAATCTTTATTAGCAAGACTCAAACCTGCGGCCATTGCATGGCCGCCAAATTTTGAAATGAGTCCAGGATTTTTACTCGCAATTGCATCTAATATGTCGCGTATATGCAAGCCAATAATTGATCTCGCAGAGCCTTTTATTAAGTTTTCTTCAGCGAGCGCAAATATGATAGTCGGTTTGTGAAATTTCTCCTTTAAGCGTGCTGCTAATATTCCAATGACACCTTGGTGCCAGTCTTTATTATAAAGACATACACCATATTCATCCGATTCACTTTGATTTGCTTTTTCCATATCCAACAAGTTGATATCTGCCTGCTTGCGCATGCTGGTTTCTATTTGTCGGCGTTCAAGATTCAGCTCATGCAATTGCAAGGCGATTTTAGTGGCTTTACTCACACTAGCACTTAAAAGACATTCTATGCCAATCGACATATCCTTTAAGCGGCCGGCCGCATTTAATTTTGGACCGACCGAGAAGGCAAGATCACTCGCATTGGTATTTTCTATTTTGCGATTGCTAATCGTTAGTAATGCTTTAATACCGTCTCGCGCCAAACCAGCTCTAATTCTTTTTAATCCCTGGGCAACCAATATCCGATTGTTGTGATCCAGCGGAACAACATCTGCGACTGTCCCCAAAGCCACTAAATCTAGATACTGCGCCATATTAGGTGATTCAATTTTCTTTTTCTCAAACCATTTATTTTTTTTCATTAAGGCACGTAAGGATAACATCAAATAAAAAATAACGCCTACCCCCGCTAAATTTTTACTTGGAAATAAATCGCCCGCTTGATTCGGGTTAACAATAGCATCCGCATTGGGCAGCTCACGACCTGGCAAATGATGATCGGTCACAATAACTGACACATTATTCTGCTTTGCGAACTTGACACCATCCACACTTGATATGCCATTATCCACTGTAATAATTAGTTCGGCGTTTTTTTTGCAGGCAAGTTCAACAATTTCAGGGGTTAAACCGTAACCATACTCAAATCGGTTTGGCACTAAGTAACTTACTTTCTTGGCACCCATTTTTTTAAGTGCTTCGACTGCGAGTGCACTACTGGTTGCGCCATCGGCATCGAAATCGCCTACAATTACTATATTTTTTTGTTGGCTAATATTTTTAAATAGTATTTCGGTCGCTAGCTCTATGTGCATCAGAAGATTAAAACTTTCTAAATGTTCAAGCTGAGTATTTATTTCATTTTCTGAGGTAATATTTCGAGCAGCATAAATTCGTTCAAGGACAGGGTGTGTCCCTGCTAAATGCAGAGACTCATCAAATATTCGTTTTTTTATGATTAATGAATTTGCCATTTACTTGTTTATATCCGAGTGACTCTAGGTTTGGCTAATTGATTCGTAAATGTAAACGAACAAATTAAATTATCTAATTTAGAGCTTATTAGTTTTACGCCGAAGATATTCGCCTTACTATTCCTCTTAAATTAAATCTTTTTCGGTATTTTCAATTTCTTTAAGTTTCCTGTGAACTCCCCTGCTGCTGTATCTTTTCGTTCGGAAAGTTTTCACGAACCCGCTTGTAACTGAATATGCCAATGAGCAAACCAATAATAGCTCCCGCTGCATGCACAACTACATTAATTCCTGAATCCATTTCTTCTGGAAATGACTGATATACACTAATGCCTATAAAGGCAATCACAAAAACCCATACCAAGTTAAATACTTTATTAGGAATATACCTTATACCAACCGCATTGATTAAAACTACACCAAGCCCAATCATACCCCAAACTACACCTGATAAGCCGATGGTTTCAGATGGCGTATCAATCATTGCAAATACCGTAGAGTATACTAATTGACTGCCATAGGTCATTAGTAAGAAACTTAAAACATAAGCCTTCTTGCCCAACAGCATTTCGACTAAGCAGCCAAAAAGTAGAAAGTGAAACAAATTGAAAAGTAAATGCGACCAATCTTTATGCGCAAACACTGAGGTCAGCATGTGCCAGGGATTCCAAGAATTGCTACGATACTTTAAATAAGACGTTAAATTAAAATCGGGTGCGAGAAAGGGTGTGTAGAGCCGTTGAGTTCTTCTCAATTCATATTTTAAGTTTGATCTGTTTTTTTTCGTATAATAAACAGCAGTTTGAACAATAGCTTGATGTTTGTTTTTTGATAAATGAATGAATTTAAGAGAACGGATACAACGTTTTTTTGCTTGTTCAATTATTTTCGCGCTGTGTTTCTTACTCGGAGCAATATTGTAGTAACTTTTACAATAATCGTTTACCAATGTATCTAGACTTTTCGTCGAATATTCTTGCCCTAAAAATATTATCAGACAGGCCAAGGATACTGATAAGGTAATAGTTGGAAATGGCAAGTTTTTAAAAATTTCGTTATTACCTCAGATTATAAAACGCTGACTAGTCTATTTTGCACCAGCAAATAGAGGGCACCTCTAATTGTGTCTATTTGCACTCTGGCGGTGTTGTCGAACTTTTTAAAATTCGGGGTCGCGCAGCGATAAACTGCGTGTAAACTGCGCTTTTAAAAAGTTCTCTGCCTTGGCCAGTGCACAAATATCCTAATTTTTAGAGGTACCCTATAGTCGAGATTAGCCCAAATTTATTTCATTTGGTCTAAAATGGCCTTTTCAACTGACTTCAAATTAGCGTCGACATTAATCATTTCCGCAGTGCTTTGCTTTATAGCGGTATCCGGGTCTTTTAAACCATGACCTGTCAGAGTACAAACAATTTTGCTAGCCGCTGGGATTTTACCGCTGTTTATGTCTCGCATCGCACCTGCCAATGAAATCGCAGACGCTGGCTCACAAAATATACCCTCTTTTTCTGCTAATAACTTTTGTGCAGCCAAAATTTCTGCATCCGTGAATTCATCAAACCAACCTGAAGACTCTTTTTGTACAGCCCAGGCCTTATCCCAACTCTGCGGATGACCAATGCGAATGGCGGTTGCAACCGTGTCCGGGTTATCAACCATCTCGCCACGTAAAAAGGGTGCGGCACCTGAGGCTTGGTAACCTAACATCTTAGGCAAATCATTCACGATGCCGTGCTCGTGATACTCTTTATATCCCATCCAATGCGCACTAATATTTCCTGCGTTGCCAACAGGTAAGCAATGAAAATCGGGTGCGCCGCCTAACTCTTCCAGGATTTCAAATGCCGCGGTTTTTTGGCCTTGCAAGCGAAAAGGATTAATCGAATTAACAATCGAGACAGGTGCTGTTTTTGCGACTTGCTTGACTAGCTCCATACCGTCATCAAAATTACCCTTAATTTGAATTATAACAGAGCCGTGCATCATTGCTTGAGCAAGCTTACCCATCGCAATTTTACCCTCTGGTATAAGTACAAACGCTCTAATGCCTGCTCTTGCTGCATAAGCTGCCGCAGATGCAGAAGTATTACCAGTTGAAGCACAAATAATCGCCTCGCTTCCGTCTTCAACCGCTTTTGTGACTGCCATGGTCATGCCGCGATCTTTAAAAGAACCAGTCGGATTTAAGCCTTCGTATTTTACATATATATCCGCTTCATGCTTTAGTAAGCGTGGGATATTACTCAGGCGAATGAGAGGCGTATTACCTTCTCCCAGACTAATAATTCGTGTATCGTCGTGTACTGGAAGACGATCTTTATATTTTTCGATTAAACCGGAGTATCTGGGTCTAAATGGCATTTTTCTTCACCTTCTAATGACTGCTTTAATTATTTGTTAGAAAATATTTATTGCATTGGTATATAAAGCGCTTTTATTAACTACCAAGCGACTCCATGCGAATTCGACATACTTTGCCCGAAACTGAATCTAAGGATTCAATTTGCTGAATGGCAAGATTCATATTTCTTTCAAGTACCTGATGCGTTAATAAAATAACGGATGCAGTTTGTTCAATATTTTTAGATTCTTTTTGAATCATTGCCTCGATACTAATTTTCTGATCACCCAGTATCCGAGTGATATCGGCTATGACGCCGGGTTCGTCGGCAGCTTGCAATCTTAAATAATACGAAGTACTGACTTCATCCATATTTAATACTGGAGTATCAGCTAAGGAACTTGCCTGAAAGGCTAAATGTGGTACGCGATTTTCTGAATCCGCTGTTAGCGTTCTAGTCACATCAACTATATCGGCTACGACTGCCGACGCTGTTGGTTCTGAACCCGCACCTGCACCGTAATATAATGTAGGCCCTAAAGCATCAGCATAGACTAAGACCGCATTCATAACGCCATTTACATTAGCAATTAATCTTTTTTCTGGAATTAAAGTTGGATGAACTCGAAGCTCAATTCCCTTATCCGCTTTACGAGCAATGCCTAGGTGTTTAATTCGATAGCCAAGTTGCTCGGCATAATCAACATCTTCACGAGTAATGTGACTGATACCCTCGGTGTAGACTTTTTCAAATTGCAATGGCACACCAAAAGCAATAGAACCTAAAATTGCTAGCTTATGTGCGGCGTCTATGCCTTCAACATCAAAGCTCGGATCTGCTTCTGCGTAACCCAATTCTTGCGCCTCTTTTAAGACATCAGTAAATTTACGCCCTTTTTCTTGCATTTCAGTCAGAATAAAATTACCCGTTCCATTGATAATGCCAGCCAACCAACTAATTCGATTACCTGCTAGGCCTTCTCGAATTGCTTTTATAATCGGAATACCACCGGCGACTGCGGCCTCAAAACCAACCATGACACCCTTTTTACTGGCTGCAGAAAAAATCTCATTACCGTGTACTGCGATCAACGCCTTATTTGCTGTGACTACATGTTTACCTTGCTCTATCGCCTTTAAGACTAATTCCAGTGCAGGATCATATCCACCAATCAGTTCTACAACAATATCAACTTCTGGATCGTTAACCACTTCAAACGCATCTTGAGTAATTTTAATCTTATCAAGTTCTTTAAACTCACTACTCTTAACATCGCGTGCAGCGACATGAGTCACTTGAATGCCACGACCTGCGCGTCGAGAAATCTCATCGGCATTGCGCATTAATACTCTATAGGTTCCACCACCTACAGTACCTAAACCTAAAATTCCTACATTAACCGGTTTCAACTACATTCTCCTGCAGACTGATTTGTGTCTTTTTCGTTTTTAAACATTTTTTTAATTGCGCGTAAAGCTTGCCGGGTACGATGTTCATTTTCAATTAAACCAAAACGAACATGGTCATCACCATAACTTCCAAAACCTATGCCGGGTGACACTGCCACCTTTGCCTCATTTAGTAATTTTTTAGAAAACTCCAGGGAACCCATCTCTCGATATTGTTGTGGAATTGGAGCCCAAACAAACATAGTTGCCTTAGGCGGCTTTACTTTCCAACCGAGCGCATTTAGCCCCTGACATAAAACATCTCTTCGGCGTTGATACATATCTCTAATTTCACTGACGCACTCCTGTTGGCCTTCAAGCGCCGCAATGCCTGCCACTTGGATTGGCGTAAACATGCCATAGTCTAAGTAAGACTTCATGCGAGTCAGCGCTGCAATCAGTTTTGTATTGCCACACATAAAACCAATACGCCAGCCAGGCATATTGTATGATTTAGACAAGGAATAACTTTCTACCGCCACTTCCTTCGCTCTTGGAATTTGTAAAATGGACGGCGCTTTGTAACCATCAAAAACGATTTCAGCATAAGCAAGATCATGAATAACCCAAATTTTGTGTTGCAGCGCAATTTTGATTACTTTTTCAAAAAAATCTAATTCAACACATTGGGCCGTCGGATTGCCTGGGAAATTAATAATTAACATCTTAGGTTTAGGCCAAGAGTCAATAATTGCTTTTTCGAGTTCTTCAAAAAAATCCAAATGTGCGACAAGTGGTACATGTCTAATATCGGCACCTGCGATGACAATTCCGTATGGATGTATTGGATAAGCTGGATTGGGAACCAAGACATTATCGCCCGGACCTAAGGTAGCCAAAGCAAGATGCGCTAATCCTTCTTTTGAACCTATGGTGACAATTGCTTCGGTGTCAGCATTGAGCTTCACATCATATTTGGTCTTATACCAGTGGCAAATGGCTTGCCGTAGTCGAGGTATGCCTTTAGATGCAGAATAACGATGGGTGTCTTTACGTCTAGCCGCTTCGACTAATTTATCAACAATATGTTCAGGTGTAGGCTGATCAGGATTTCCCATACCAAAATCGACAATATCCTCTCCTTTGGCGCGCGCGGCCGCTTTCAAATCATTTACGATATTGAAAACATAGGGGGGCAGACGTTTGATTCTTGGGAATTCTTCCATTTCTACTACTTTTACCTCGATTTTCCACCTGACTCTCCCCTCGCCGAGGATCGAGAATAAATTAAAACTAGGATGCTGACCTCATTCGCCGGTTTACACTGCTATGTGCGCGCTTAGCATTCAGGCCAAGATTATACCCTAAGCATTGATAATTGGGAGTTTTTTGTCTTTAAAAATAGAGATAATGACAAACATTTTACGATCTCTTGGATATAATCTAAAAACGAAGCCACTCCAAGACGCATTGTTAAATATATTCTCCTAAGATATAAGTATGGTTGATAAATCCCGACAGAAGAATTAGAGTCAATCGACCATTTTAGAGACCTACAGACTGTTCTCATTTGCCAAAATTCGCTAGACTAGACGCAACTAAATGCTATTAACAAGACGATAAATCAAACGATGCAATTAAGTTTAGACAATACTGACGCAAAATATGTTATTCGCGGCTATGATGATCGCATCATACGTATTAATAGCGACGACTATTCACATAGTTTGATTGTAAGTGCAAACCAACTTATCGAAAATTGGGCTCCCCCGAATATCGATGATTTAATAGCTGACCATCTCATTGAGCCTCTTAGCTTAAAGCCAACTATTCTACTCATTGGCTCTGGATCAAAATTAAAATTTCCAGATCAAAGTACTTTAGCTTCAGCCTACCAAAAAAACATCGGCGTCGAAATTATGGATACGCCTGCCGCCTGCCGTACTTTTAATTTGCTTTGTTCAGAAAATAGAAATGTGGTGGCGTGTTTAATTATTGATTAATTGTTCCTGTACTCACTGCGTTCCTACAGGCTACTGTTATTTTTAGGTGTTTGCTCGCAATATGACAAACATAAAAAAATCCAGGCCAATTTAATCGACCTGGATTCCAATTTAGCATAGGAGAGTAATCTACTTCAATAAAACGTCTTCGGAAAAACCTTCGCTTTCTAATATTTCTCGTAAGCGTTTTAACGCGTCCATTTGAATCTGACGAACTCTTTCTCTTGTCACGCCAATTTCTTGGCCGACTTCTTCCAATGTTGAACGTTCGTAACCATGGAGGCCAAAACGACGCTCCACAACTTCTCTTTGCTTGTCATTCAACTTATCTAGCCAGAGCTCAAGATTATTATGCACATTCTCATCTTGCAATAACATCGAAGGATCGGGATTATTTTCATCCGGAATCGCGTCTAATAACATGCGATCTTCGTCATCACCAATAGGCGTATCGACTGATGTCACTCGTTCATTTAAGCCAAGCATGCGTTTGACATCGCTAATTGGTTTGTCAATTAATGCTGCAATCTCTTCTGCGGTTGGTTCGCGCTCTAAATCTTGTGCAAGTTTTCGAGCGGCACGTAAATACAGATTAATTTCTTTAACAACATGTATCGGCAAACGTATAGTTCTCGTTTGATTCATTATCGCGCGTTCGATTGTTTGTCGTATCCACCAAGTTGCATAGGTCGAAAAACGAAAACCGCGTTCTGGATCAAACTTTTCAACTGCACGGATAAGACCTAGGTTACCTTCCTCGATTAAATCCAACAAGGCTAAACCACGTTTTAAATAACGTCGAGCAATCTTGACCACCAAACGCAGATTACTTTCGATCATTCTCTTTCTGGCAGCGTCTTCACCCTTTTGCGCTTTACGGGCGTAAAAGACTTCTTCTTCCGCAGTCAATAATGGTGAAAATCCAATTTCATTTAAATACATTCTAGTTGCATCAAGTGTTCCCTCGGATAACTCACTTGAGCGGGTTTTTGCTTTGGCTTTTACCTTGGTTTTCGCTTTGGTTTTCGCCTTAGTCTTTGCTTTAGTTTTCTTGGCAGGTTTAGTGGCGCTAGTTTTTTTCTTACTTTCTTCGTTAATTACTTCCATATCGAGTTCTTGTGACTCCAAGTCATTTAGTTTTTCAGCTTGGTTCATAGTATTCTCCATGTTGCTAAGTTCCTTTTTGCTGGCAAGTTCATTATTGTCGGTTGAATTGTCATTACTGTCATTGTTAGTCGTTGTTGATCGGCTGCGAGCCATGCTAGACCTCTAATACTTTCAAATAATGTAACAATACTAATAAGGTACATTAAGTTCATATTTACTAAGTGATACAGTTCCTATTCACTGAGTGAAACAAATCACAAATTGACTATAATGTGGTTGTGCTATGCGTTAACTTCTACTATTAGTATTAATAATCTGTGGTCGTTTTTCAAAATATCAACTTTCAGCTAAATTCCTTCCTTAATTAACTGCCTTATCGGGTAAGATTTTTAATGGATTAATGGACTTCCCTCCTAAACGAATTTCAAATCTTAGTAAGCTCATTTGCAAATTATTCTGCCCCATCTCAGCAATTTTTTGTCCAGCAACGACAGTTTGACCTTGCCTAACAAACACCTGACTATTATGCGCATAAGTGGTAAATAATTTATTCCGATGTTTAATAATAATTAAATTGCCAAAGCTAAATAGGCTGCTACCGGTATAAACCACTTCTCCTTTCGCTGCCGCATAGACAGATTGACCAAAATTTCCAGAAATTTCAATAGCTTTATTTTGATTTGTATATTGTTTGCTTAACTGCCCTAATGCTGGCCATACCCAGCTAAGTTGCCATTTTTTTCTAAAGGCACTAGGTCGTATCTCAAGGGCAAAATCTCGATTTGTTATTGCAGTTATACTACTTTTTCGATTTAATAGCTGCTTTTCTGTGCGACCCTTGCTTCCTACCTTTAGTTTAGACTGGTTTTTTGATTTTGGTACTTTTTTACGGGTATTTATTTTGCCTATTACACGAAAACTAACTCTCTTTCGATCATATTTAGGTATTTTTTGTCCTCGCCAAGGAATTTTTAAGCGTTGACTAGACTTCATTCGATAAGGCGCAGCAATTCTGTTGATGATGATTAAATCACTGATTTTGACCTTGTATCGCTTCGCGATCCGACTTAGTTTTTCACCCTTGCGTGCGCGATACTCAAAAACGTAAATTCGACCACGTTTATTGCGTATTACGACAAGACTCTGAGCCAAAGTAGATTGGAGCAATGAATGATTTATCAAATTGCCTAGCCAAACACTGCTCGAATTTAACCTCAGCTCAGCCAATCCTTGCGTACCATAAAACACACAAGTGAATAAAATAATAGCAATAAATTTATTGAGAGCTAATTTGTGAGTACATGAGTTCATCTATTAACACTAAGACAAAAAATTGTTTCATTAAAAGTCATTATTTCCATGCAAGACAACCTAGAATCTTTATCTTTGGACAAGCTAAAGATCAATTCGAGCTGTAAGTGTATTAAAGATTTGCTCAAATCTGCCCCCCTAATAATGGCACAAAGCTTACTGATTCTATATCTTGACGTTCAAAGTGATTTTCTTTACGTGTAAGTAAACTTAATTTTTGACGTGAGGCTACCCCAGTTGGTATCACCAAACGTCCATTTATTTTCAGCTGTGATAATAGGGCTTTTGGCACTTCTTTAGGGGCAGCGGTCACAATAATGGCATCAAATAGTCCTTGTGACTCCCAACCCCACTGGCCATCTGTGTGCGATGCATTTATGTTATATAGGTCTAATTGTCTAAATCGTTTTTTTGCCTGAAATAACAAAGCCTTAATCCGTTCAGTGGTGAAAACCTGATCAACTAATTGTGCTAACACTGTAGTTTGATAACCACATCCTGTGCCAACTTCCAGAACTTTTTTGGGTTTTTCGTTTGCCAAAAGTAATTCTGTCATTTTTGCAACGATATAGGGTTGTGAAATAGTCTGGTTATGCCCAATCGGCAAAGAGCTATTTTCATACGCTCTACTTGCTAAGGCTTCATCCACAAACAGGTGACGAGGCGTATTGCGAATGACTTCTAACACCTCCTTATTGCGAATTCCCATGTCTTTCAGTATTTGAATCAAGCGATCGCGTGTCCTTTGCGAAGTCATGCCTATTCCGCTTAGATAATTATCATCCACTAAACCCCCTTAATTAAACTTTGGTATTTCAGCAAGTTCTACACACCATTTTAAATTTAGTTTTCATTCTTTATTTGGACCGATCCAATCAGACAAAGTTTCGAGTACTTGGTGTTGTGTTAAATCCGTATGCAAAGGTGTAATTGAGACTTTTCCAGCATTAATTGCATGGAAATCAGTACCTGGCCCAGCGTCTTGTTCTGCTCCAGGTGGACCAACCCAATAAACTGGTTTACCGCGAGGATCTAACATTTTAATCACAGGTTTTGATTTGTGACGATGGCCTAAACGAGTAATTTCGGTGTCTTCGAGTAAACTGGAATCGATGTCAGGAACATTAATATTTAATATTGTATCGCTCGGTAGTGGGTGTTGCTTGTTTAGTTTGACGATTAGATCGCGAACAAACTTCGCGGCGGTCATATAATTTACGGCGGATTCCCCGCAGGCAAGTGATACCGCAATAGCAGGAAAGCCTAAAAACCGACCCTCCATGGCTGCAGCAACAGTACCAGAATAAAGCACATCATCGCCCATATTGGCTCCTGCGTTAATTCCGGAGACAACCATATCTGGTTCAGAATCAAGTAAACCAGTTAACGCCAAATGGACACAATCGGTTGGTGTGCCATCGACTGAAATCAATTTTTCAGAGATAGGATGCGCTCTAATCGGAGATTGCAGAGTTAATGAATTGCTTGCCCCACTGCGGTCACGGCTCGGAGCCACTACCGTAATCTCAGCGATTTCTGCCAAAATAGAGGCCAGACACTGTAAACCTGGTGCTTGATAACCATCATCATTACTAATTAGAATATGCATTATGATAAGCGCTTTGCTAAATAGGTCTACTATACCTAAAACTGAGACTAGTTCACATAGTAACAATTTTTGTACAGATTCACCTTTAAAAGGCAAAAAACCACTATTTAAATCTAGACACAGCGGTGCGACTGATAATGAATGACAATGATAACAATTCGAACGACGACACAAGCGACAATGAATCAAATCTTTTTAGAGAATCAATGGGAGATATAAAACGCTATCGCCATCAAAAGGCAGATTCAAGCAAAGAAAAACCAGCGCCAATTCCTCAAAAAACGCTTGATGACGAAAAACAAGTATTGATCGATATGTTTTCTGATGAATTCAGTCCGGAAGAAAAATCGGCTGGCGACAGTTTATTATTTATACGCCCTGGGTTACAGCATTCAGTCGTTCGTAAATTAAAGCGAGGTCAATTTAGAATTGAAGCAGAATTAGACTTACACGGGCTTACAATTAACGCGGCTCGACTCCAACTAAGTCAATTTTTAAATGATTGTGCCGAGCAAGGCATTCGCTGCATTCTTATTATTCACGGCAAAGGGAAACGCTCTGGAGGACAAGGCCCTGTTCTAAAACAGAAAGTAAATCATTGGCTACCGCAAAGAGATGATATTATGGCTTATTGTTCAACTATTCCTGCGCACGGCGGCACAGGTGCAATTTATGTCTTGTTAAAGCGAAAAAAATAAGATTGGCTAAATCGCACTGCTGTCCAAGAATGAGTGTTGTGAGCAATGTATTTGATAAATTCAAATTATCTGATTTTACATGATAATGATTTCAAACCGAAAAAATCTCAATTTAATTTATTTTCGTAGAGACAAGGCACGCTTCACTGCTGTCCCACAGTTGTTCGGGTAAGAACGATAATCAATATCTGTGGGACTGCCATGAGGCATGCCTTGCCTCTACAGTTAAACTAATTACTTTAAACCTAGGTTAAATCAAGACTCTTCTAGATTAAATAATTGAGATAATAACTCTGTTGCATATTGACCCGGTGCTAATTCAAATTCCAATCGACATGAGTTAGCTTGGATATCTAGAATTTTCAAATTTTTCGGTTTTGCACAATAAGGACGGTAACCTGCCTTTACTTTCAATAACTTAAAATTCTTTACTATTATAGAGTAGGCATTTAAGGTTTCATTTTCAATTTCAACAGCAAGCTCTCCAGGAAGAATGCGCGCACTACCCCAAAGAGGACCGACAGGTTGGATATCACCAGAATCAAACCTACTTTTAATTTTATCATCATTAGACTCACTGCAAAAAACTGAATGAGTACCACTTAGTTGCATCAAATCCCCGTCTATATAGGTATTCCAATTCTTCAACTTAACTCTTTCAGATAAAATCACATTAAACAGAAAAGACCTTAGGCAAGAAAGATAAAAACCATTTCTTTTTGTGAGTTGTTTCATATTATTACTCAACAATAATGAAACTGCTTTCCTAAGGTTTTTGAATTGCAATCCAAATCGTTGTGAACCATAATAATTAGGGAATCCGCCGAGACTAATTTCGCTACAACGTTTTTCAAGCGTTTCTCTATTTACTTGAATATCTTGCACATTAATTTCAAAACGATTACCTAAACTTTGGCCTTGACGTAATTTACGGTCATGCCGATGCGATTCCATAATTTCGATATTATTAATTTCTAATAATTCTGAACTAATATCTGATTCTTTTACTGGGACACTTATCCATTGACTTGTTATTGCACGTTTATCTTTCAAACCTGCATAACCAATATCACGGGCTCGACACGAAGTGCTTTTAGCAATTAATTTTATTGCTTCAGCGGTATTTAGATTTGTTTTTTTAATTTTACAATAGAGATGCTCGCCAGAATTTTTAAAATTCCATTCAAACAGCTCATCAACTACGAAGTCCTCAGGTTTAACTTTAATCTTGCCTTGACTAAGGGATTCATATGCGGTCGTAAAAAATGGCCGCCTACTAGCAAGCAGTTCATGTATATCGAAGGGTTTTTCTGTCATAATATAACAAGCATCGTAAATTAATGAGTTGCATATTATAACCAAGGAAGCAGAACTATGCTAGGGAGCCTCTGATTAGCCCCTAAAGCAGGTCTTATCGCGTTAAATAAATTCTCAAAATACGGGGCCGAATAACGACAGACTAGGTATAAACTCCGTTTTTTCGAATTGATTGGGCTTATAATTCTCTGCTTGATGAATTAAGATGAATTAATCAGAGGCCTCCCTAGCCCGCATTTCTCACAGCCCATCTGCTACGACGGCCCAATCGCACACTCTGACTGGATTTCACTCGGTCGAAAGGCTCGACATAGT
>QIKQ01000005.1 GCA_003233075.1 Gammaproteobacteria bacterium | reverse complement strand
ACCGTTTTTGAGCGCTTGGACCGAGTGAAAACGTGTCATAGTATGCAATTGGGCCGTCGCAGTAGACGGGCTGTGAGAAATGCGGGCTAGCCTTAGGCCAAATCGAAAAAGCAAATGCACCCTGGCTATTGCGCAAAGAGCTTGCAATTAGCTTTTTAAATGGCTTGCTTTGGTCATTAGTTGTTGCCGCAATCGCTATCATTTGGTTTAATGACTATCTACTAGGCGCTTTTGTCGCTTTTGCTTTGTTTGTAATTTTAATTTGTGCATCCGCAGCTGGTTTTAGTATCCCTTTTGTATTGAGGCGACTAGGAATAGACCCAGCGATTGCAGGTTCAGTAGTATTAACTACCATAACCGATGTAATTGGCTACATTGCGTTTTTAGGAATCGCTACCTTGTTTTTATTAAACACCTAGTACATGGTAAACTTGGCGAATATATTAACCCTTATTGCTCCAATTAATATATACATTTGGAATCTATTATGAAATTAACTAGACTAAATCGAACATTAACAATAAAAATATGTATGTTTATTTGTCTAGGCTTAATTATGTCCTGCGCCAAAAACTCCAATCAAGAGGGCTTTGGAAAAATAGTTTTTGAAGCGTTAAAAAGAAATAATTATAAGCGATACTCGAATTACATTATAAGAATAAAAGAAGTCTCAACTCTATTTTCTGCTTTAAAGCAAAGCGAGCAATATAAAAAATATCCGGTTAAAAAAAGGCTTTTATTTGACCATGGCAGTAAAAATATAAAGTTACGATACGCTCAGTTGCTAAGAAAATTAAGGCTCAATTTTACAAAGACATTCGACAACGGCATACAGCAAGGTATTATTTGGTCGAAAACTAAATTTGTTAAGATTTTAATTGGCAAAAAAGAAAATATTTTTGACCTAAAAAATAGAACTCAGCAAAACGTCTTCATTGTATTTTCGCACAAAAATAAAAAGTACAAATTAAGATTGAAAAATAATGCCAAGGTTAAAAGAGGATGGGTCATCGTTGATGGCTTTTACTGGGAAACGCTAGCAGCACAAAAGTGAATAACCATATGAATGATATAACAGCAAACGAAAGCGAAGAAAATGAATTCGATGATGACATTAAAAGTAAATCACAGAGAAAACGTGAAGCGAAAGAAATTACAAATCTCGGTAAGTATTTATTAAAACTTTCAATTTCGGAATTAGAACGACTTAATATTCCACAATATATTAACGATGAAATGAATAAAATAAAAAAAATAAATTCTAAAACCAGCGCCTACAAAAGAGAAACATTACATCTAGGTAAAATATTGAGAAATTATGAAGGCTTAGAGATGTTATTTAGTAGCGTCGCAAATAAAGACCAAGAAATTAAACACAAGCAAATACTGCTGACTGAGTATCACTTAGAATTATTAAATAACAAAAATGAAACTGTTGAAAAGGTACTAAGCAAGTATCCCGATATAAATCGACAAAAACTACGGCAATTAATTCGAAATATAAAACCTGGAACTGAAGACATGAACGATAAACATGTTAAGAAATTAAAAAGTTATCTAGCGGATTTTATTAAGTAGTCAGCCCAGAAGTGGACGATCACCTCTTAAGCCGTAGCCCGGTTCTTTAGAGCCGGGGTGGATCTGAATTTATCCAGTAAACTATTTTTTCTATTTTTGCTTGAATTCCATTCCATCCCGGCTCTAAAGAACCGGGCTACAGAGTGACTGCAAGGTCCATCCCGGCTCTAAAGAGCCGGGCTACAGAGACTACAAGGTAACTATTAACATTGATCGTCCGCTTACAGATTCGAAAATTAATGTAAAACTAGTGTAATAGATACAAAACAAACAAACGACCTCCTGCTCTTGTCATAAGCTCGCCTTTTCTTTTTTATAACTTTCGATGATTTAATACAGGGAAGTTTGCTCTGAGTTTTTTCAGTTCATTCACATCATACTCGGCAATCACTGCACCAGGGCCTTTGGCTAAACGATTTAAAACTCTGCCCCATGGATCAACTATCATGCTTCCACCGTAGGTTTCCCTATTATTGTCGTGCAAGCCCCCCTGATTAGCTGCAATTACATATGACATATTTTCAATCGCTCGCGCTGCTAATAAAATATCCCAGTGGGCCCGACCTGTCATTTCTGTAAATGCCGATGGCAATACAATTACATCTACTTTCTTATCGCTGTATAAACGAAATAACTCAGGAAAACGCAAATCATAACAAACAGCTAATCCTATTTTAGCAAATCCAATATCAACTACTTTGATCTTTTTTCCAGCACGTATAGTTTCTGACTCCCTGTAGCTCTCGTTCGGTGTGCCTGGAATGTCAACATCAAACAAGTGAATTTTGTCGTAACGGCCACAACACTCACCATCTGTATTCCAAACCAAGCAACTGGCGGTTGTTTTGCTATCATTTTCGCAGCGAATGGGAATTGTCCCGCCAACCAATACAATATTATTTTTACTCGCTTGCAAAGATAAAAAATCTTGGATTCTACCTTGACCAAATTCTTCTCGAATTTGCTGTCTCTCACTTTCGAGTTTTGGCATAAAGGCAAAATTTTCAGGTAAAACGACTAATTTTGCTTGTGCTTTTACAGCTGTATTAATTAGGGATTCCGCTTGATCTAAATTTTGATCTAGATTTGAACCCGAAACCATTTGTATCGCTGCTAAATTCATTTCTACACCTTTTAGCTTTCCATTTCGCTAACTCTCATCATCCGCGTTTAAATCACTATCAACATTAACCGCTTTTTCTTTTTTTATTTTTTTTACGATTGGCTTTGTCCAAGTACCTTCCAGGCTATAACGCTTAGTGATACTTCTATTTATCTTCTTACCGAGTAATTTATCTGCCACCCACAAGCCTATGCCCACAGTTGGACCCGCTGCCAATCCACCAACCACTGCTAAATTTCCGCTTATTTTTGGAGTAACATAAATTACTTGATCGTAATCTTGATTTGCTAAGCCTAAGCGTCCCGCGATTTCAACTTTTGCGGCAGGGCTATCCATAACAAAAGTATTTGTATATGCATCTCCTTTTGAAATATCAAATCTTCCCTTTATACTATCGAAACTAAAACCCTTTTTAAACACATCACGAAAATCAAGCGCTAAACGTCTAGGTAAAGCTTGCAAACTAAACATGCCTAACAAACGAGCGCCGCCCGTCTTAATATCCAAAATTCGGCCCTTTTTGATATCAATATCCATAGTACCATTCACGATTTTTAACTTAAACCAACTCGGCGGCCCTTTCCAATAAGCATTAATATTTATCTTTGCGAGTCCGCCATGAATATTAACACCGTAGTCTCTTCGAGCTAATGCCTTTCCAATATTTTTACTTTCTGCGTTAATAGTAAATATCGATCTATGTAAGCCATCTCTATAAATCCATGCACCACTCGCAGTGATTGATAAGTGCTTTGAATTAATGCTAAATGTGTCAAACTTGAGTCCATCGTCATTTTTTGATGCGCTAATAATTAAACTACCATGTTTAACACCATTATAATAAAATTCATTACTGTGAATTTTTAAAGGCGGTAAGGTCTTAGGGTCTGGTACACTTCTATTTTTATCAGTTTCACTATCTACCAAACTTAATCTGCTAAGTGCGATGATGAGCGGATCTACTTTATTAACCACTAAGGGAATTCGTAAAGTGCCTTCAATTTCATGGCCGTCTATAGCTGCCTGCCAATGATTAACCTTCCGATCTGCAATAAGTCTTACGTGATGCACCTTGTTGCCTACAACTTCAAGTTCATTAAATCTAAGATTTAAGTAGTTCACTCTTTCTAAAAAACCAGATGAATTAGAGTTTAAGGACTTCCTTTTTTCACTCCAATCCAACCATTTGCTAATTGAAAACTTATCTAATTCACCAACTAACCTAAGCCCACCTCTATCAGGCAATTTAGCAGCCCCACCGCCAAACCTTATTTCTCCTCGATTAATTACTGTATTAGAATCTTCAGTCAGAAGCATTACTTTTGCATTCAAATTTTTACCATAAGTAAGCGAAATCGCGCCTAATTTATTATCGCTAACATCCGCACTAATTAGGAATTTTTTTTCTTCATTTTTTATTTTTGAAAACATACCTGGTAAATTGACTGTTGTACCTCGTAATTCACTTGCTAAGGTGAAATGAACATTAGGACTTTGCTTTTCATATTGTTTAATATTAAACCCTACAAGCCAATCACTTTCACCTGGGAATAGTTTTCCCATTTCTTTTGCTTCATTCCCTAGCAGCAAGGCAATGGGCATTTTCGCATTCATCTCTAGCCGTGTATTTAAAACGCCAGCATTTAAGTCAGACTCACTTTTAATATTCAAAGTAACTTGTTTTTGCTGATAATATCCCTTCAAATTTTTCGAATTCAAATGTAAATAGGGTCCGTTATTTTCATAACTAAGAAAACCGTCTAACTTCTCTAAGCTAATATTTAAATTTTTATGTGCAAAAGTACTATCAAATAACTCCAAGTCGCCACGATATTGTCTTTTCGATAAATCTGACAATGGCAACTTTAAGTTAAGACTTATTAAACTTCCACCCTTTGCCGCAAACTTTTTAAGAAAACTATTCTTTTGATTTCTAGCAGGTATTTGGCCAATGAAATTCAATAAATCTCTGCTATCACCAATCATTGAGCCTTCTAAGCTAAGCACTTGATTGCTTTTGTACGAACTTAGACTGAGATTTGTCGGCAATAACTCCATGCCTGAAATTACTCCACTGTGCATTCTTATATTCACTGCATTGGAATAGAAAAATAATGTCGCATGCATTTTCTCTATTGCAGGCCATAATTCGTGAAATTTAAACTTTATATCCTTAAAGTCATATTTAACACTAAACTTTCCCTCACCAGCTCTAAATGGGAACTTGTCCGTATCCCCCTTAAACTCGATTAGTCCACCAGCAGCACGTCCACCAATAAGAGCCGATTCTAACCAGCTAACCAGTGCTTGTTTCATTATTTTTTTAGGCAAATACCTCCCGATTGGATGTTTATCACCCTTACTAAAATTAACTTTTAGATCAAGAAAATTTGATTTAGACTTGTTTAGCTTAAATAAAAACCGACTGACAGAATTTGCATCTTTATTACGAATAATTAGTTTATTGCTCGTTACTAATAATCCTGATTTTGTTTTTTGCCAAATTAGATTTCCACGCAATTCACTTAAAGGCATTGCAGCATCGAATAGATTGTGAATATGAATTAGAGATTTTGTCGTATTAAGCTTTAGATATCCACCCAGCTTATTAGCAGAAATTTTGCCACGAAAATCTTTTATGGAGGGCGTGTTTATGACTGAATTTAACGCTAAACGCTCAAAATCAAGCTTGAAATAGTAATCAGTTAATTGCTTTTCATTTTGTTTAAATTCAAAAATAAAGTTTTTAATATCTCCCTTTGGATCTAATTGCTTAAGTTTATTTCTAACATTGCTATTAACCGGCAGCAAAGACAGTCCTAATTGCCCAATATCTTCCAAACGAAAAAACTGCGCGGAACCGGTCATCGTCTTGATTTTATTAACATCGCTATATTTAAGATAAATATTAGAGGCTGGCCACGATTGACCTTTGTTAGTCCAGGCTAAATCCTTAATGTCTAAATCCCAACCGGTATTATTTAAATTCCAATTAAAATTGGCAGACAATTTTTCTACTTCAAAGGGTCGTATAGAATTAACAAACATACCGTCTTTTTTTAATACGGCCTTTCGAGTCCATTTAACATCCTCAAAATCAAAACTACCAAACAAACTAGAAATACCACCGATGCCATTTGCCCATAATCGAAAATCAACTACGCCGTCTTTCACATCAGTATTAGCAAGTAGCTTTTTATTTAACCAATTACCGATTTGAGCCGTACCAGAAAAGTATACTTTTCTAGTCATCTTATCCAGATTTAAAAAATCTCCATTTAAATTTACGATAAAATTAAATCGACTTTCTAATTGCCGATTAAGCCTAAAATCACCGCTAAAATGATAATCATTTTGCTTAAAAGACAACAATAAATCAATGTTTCGTAATTTAAGTACCTCGTGGCTAATTCTTGAGTCTTTCCAATTAACTCTTCCTTTAGTGACAATTAATTTTTCGCGTCCAATTAACCATTTTAATAAACGACTGTGACCAATACCATGCTTGTTACCAATTTTAACTCCCCCAATTAAGTATTGGGCACCTCGTTTTTCGATATCAATATCTGCACCAACAATATTAACTTTTCCTGGAATAAGTCGCCAATTTTGAACTGAATCAAGTGGCCTGAAGTATATTTGTACTTCATCAAATGAAATCCAGGTACGATCATTTTCTATTGTTTTAACAATAACCTTTTTAATCCGCAGACGTGGTTGCAAACCAGCCCAATCAGCTGATATTTCGGAAACTTTTACTGGACGATTTAGTTCTTCTGAAGCCCACTTTTCAACAACAGTACGATATTGTTCTAATAATGGAAAATATAGACGAGCAATACTGACAACATATGCCATTGCAATGGTTACAAACGCAATACTAACCCAACAAAATCGAGTAGATTGTTTCCACATAACTTTTAAGTACCTACCCCCTAACCTGCGTACTTCACAAATGCGGTCTGCATTTCTTAAATACTTTAATTAGATCAGAAATTTATGGTCAAATTAAAGCAAAAAGAAAAAACAGTTTGTTTTATTCTAATTCAGACTAAACCTGAACTTGCATTCTGGCATTTGAACCGCCAATAAAAGTGTATTGAGCAAGTAATTTCCAATTTTTTTTGATTAGCAATTATTCTATGCTAATTTACATAGGAACAACATCATATTGTTCCTGGGTGTACAAATTTTCTACCTGAAATCGAATTGGAATACCAACAAACGATTCTAATTCAGCGAGACTATCTGATTCTTCGTCCAATAATAAATCCACCACTCCTTGTGAGGCTAATACCAAAAGTTGCTGAGCTTCGTATTGGCGAGCTTCTCGTATAATTTCTCTGAATATCTCATAACATACTGTTTCGGCAGATTTGATAGATCCTCGACCAGTACAGGTTGGACAGCTTTCACACAATATGTGCTCTAAACTTTCACGAGTTCTTTTACGTGTCATCTCCACTAGGCCTAATGAAGAAACTTCGGTTATTTGGCTTTTAGCATAATCCCGACTTAAACTTCGGTCCAAGGCTCTTAAAACTTGTTGTTTATGATCTTCTACAAGCATATCAATAAAATCAATTATAATAATTCCGCCAATATTTCGTAATTTTAATTGTCGCACAATCGCTTGAGCAGCTTCTAAATTGGTCTTAAATATTGTTTCCTCTAAATTTCGATGACCAACGTAAGCACCAGTATTAACATCAACAGTAGTCATGGCCTCGGTTTGATCGAAAATTACATAACCACCTGATTTTAACTGAACTTTTCGACCAAGCGATTTTTGAATTTCATCCTCAACACTGTAAAGATCAAAAATAGGACGTTCGCCTGGGTAATATTCAATTTGCTTTTGTAACTCCGGCACAAACTGTTCAGCAAAGCTTATTAATTTATTATAGGTCTCTTTAGAATCAATTCGCACTTTTTCTATTTGATCTGTAATAAAATCCCTGATTGTGCGTAATGCCAATGGTAAATCTTCATAAACAATACTGCCAGGCTTAACTGCACCAATGCGATTAAATATAGATCGCCACAATTTTGTTAAAAATTCTTGGTCACTTTTAAGAGATTCGAAATCTACACCGTCGCCAGCAGTCCTAATAATATAACCTTGACCGTTGCTCGATTCAGATAGTTTTTTCATATGATCTTTTAATCTAGCTCGCTCATTTTCATCTTCAATTTTAGTCGAAATACCCACCGTGTTTTCATTAGGCAAAAGTACTAGGTATTTGGATGGAATAGTTAAACAAGTTGTGAGTCTCGCACCTTTCGTGCCGAGCGGATCTTTAATGACTTGAACTAAAATATCCTGACTTTCGACTAGAACATCATTAATATTATTCTGCTCCATGGATATTACTTCTAATTCTTCATTAGGACACTTAATAATATCTGATATATGCAAAAAGGCAGCTCGATCTAAACCGATATCAATAAAAGCGGCCTGCATGCCAGGTAGAACGCGAGACACTTTGCCTTTATAAATATTCCCTACAATTCCGCGTCGAGCAGATCGTTCAATAAATAATTCTTGCACTACACCATTCTCGATAATCGCTACTCGAGTTTCCCTAGGTGTTACATTTATTAGTATTTCTTCACTCATGATTCTAATCTACTTCCCTATTAAAACCTTGCACGTCAGTTGAACTCTACTCGGCAACTGCTCCTGCGTTGCTCTACCTCCTGCATCCCTGCAGTCGTCGGCAACTGCTCCTGCGTTGCTCTACCTCCTCGAGTCAACTGATGTGCTAGGTTTACCAAATGTTAAACCAAATCGTCCTAAAAGCTCGCCTGTTTCATACAAAGGCAAACCCATCACCGCTGAATAACTACCTCGTATTTCACTTATAAATAATGCCGCCAAACCTTGAATTGCATAAGCACCCGCTTTGCCTCGATACTCTCCAGACGCGATATAATCATCCATTTCCTGATTAGTTAATTTTTTAAATAACACAGAACTCCGGACAGTTTTTCTATAAAATACTTTTCCTTTTAAGACAAAAATTGAGGTGTAAACATCGTGTTCTTGATTCGATAATTGTTTTAACATTATCAAGGCCTGGTCTTGATTACTCGGCTTACCGAAAACTCGATCATTTACATAAACTACTGTATCCGCAGCCAATACAACAAGCTCATCATTTGGCTTATATTTTTCAATTGCCGTTCTCGCCTTATCTTCGGCTAACCTCTGCACGTAGTCTTCAACTGATTCTGCCGCCAATTGAGACTCATCTATATCGCTTTCCAATATTTTAAAATTTATACCAATCTGTTTAAGTAGTTCTTGTCGTCTTGGCGATTTCGATGCTAAATAAATTGTATTATTTCCGTTTGTACTCATCCTTTATTTTTTGTCCATATTTTGCAATAAGGTTTAGTTTTACGAGATTTGCAAGCCCCGTAGTGTATTCTCATTTTCTTTGGCATCAAAACCAAACTAATCTTATCACGCTAGACAAAAGCAAAGCTGTCTAGTATCTGACTAAAATACTCTGGTCAATATATTAGGATCGATTTTCAGTAATTCCAAGCATTCGTCTCATACTTAGATCATGCTCTAATATTAGCAAAATGTATATTAAAATCAATGCAATAGGAATAGATTGAATGAACCTATATTCGACTAAACACTCTAGTGCCCCTTGTGATAGGGGTGATTGTTATTTATTGACCAGGCTCTATACAGCTGCTCGAGTATAATGACTCTGACTAGGGCGTGGGGGTAGATCAATTTAGATAGCGAAACAGTCAAATTAGCTCGAGCCAAACAATCCGCCGCCAATCCATCTGCTCCACCAATTAAAAATATTATGTCCTGCCCTAATAATTGCCAACTCTCTAATTTTTCTGCTAAATCTGGTGTGGAAAGCGAAATCCCGGCAGCGTCGAGCGCCACCACATAGCTATCACGAGGTATCAAATTCAACATCCGGCCACCTTCGTCCTTTATCGCCTGCTTCCTCGAGGTATTTTTTAATCGCTTCATTGCAATCATTTCTTTTACTTCTAATTGCCATTCTTTCGGTAAGCGATGTTGATAGAAAGCGCTACCCTGCAATACCCAGTCTGGCATTTTATTGGCAATTGAAATGATTTTAATGTGCATGGCGTATCAGTTTACACAAAGCCTAATCTACACTATTGAAGCAATGCTTCATTACGTTCAATAGTCCAAAGCTTTTCCAATGAATAAAAACTTCGAATTTCTGGAAGCATTATATGAGCAACCAAATCGCCAAAATCAACAAGTATCCACTCAGCTGAATGCTCTCCTTCTATCCCTACAAGCTCGTAATTATTTTGTTTTATTTTTCTCATAAGGTTTTGAGCAATGGACTTTACGTGACGCGTAGAGCGTCCGCTAGCCACTATCATAGTATCAGTAATTGCAGTCATTGATCTCACATCAATTACTTTTATATCTGCAGCTTTCAATTCTACCAGTGTGTCTGTGGCGATATCATTTATTTTTTGTTTAATCATTTTTTATACATACAAACTATTTTTGATAATATATTTTTGAATATTAGCTGGCAACACTGAGGAAAAATCACCATTATTTTTAACTAATTCCCTTATTAGACTTGATGAAATATTTTGGCTTTCTACCGAGCATCTAACAATAAAGCCTGAAGATTTTTTTTCAAGCAATTTGTAATCGCAAATTACTCTCTGATCATATTCCTGTTTTAATTTACCATGGTAATTTGCACTGTTCGCGGGCCGATTTGCTATTATTATATGCGCCAGCTTAAAAAGATTTTGCCAATTAAACCAGGAATCTAATTTCGCAAAGGCATCTTCCCCTAATATTAGACAAATTGATTTTTCAGGGTAGTCGTCTTTAATAGACAACAATGTATCTACCATATAGGAAACTCCATTCCTCTCTAGCTCACGTAAATCTAATTTAAAATTCGGATAATCTGCTAACGCCAAAGTCAGCATATTAATTCGATGAAAATTACTTGCCATAGCCGCCTCGCGGTGAGGTGGAATAGAGTTAGGGATAAAACGAACTTCGTCTAAGCCAATTGCCTGATTAATTTCAAAGATGATTCTTAGATGACCATAATGAATCGGATCAAAGCTCCCACCAAAAACAGCAATCATGTCGCGTTAGCACTGCTACTTAAAGTGCGATAAGAATAGTTATTGTCTAATATGCCCATCACCTAAAACAATATACTTTTGATTTGTTAATCCTTCTAATCCCACTGGACCACGAGCATGTAATTTGTCGGTGCTGATACCAATTTCAGCTCCTAAACCATATTCAAAGCCATCAGCAAATCGAGTTGAGGTATTTACCATTACAGAACTGGAATCGACTTCACGCAGAAATCTATCCGCTATAGATAGATCCTGAGTAATAATCGAATCAGTATGCCGAGAACTATACATTTCGATATGATCGATCGCCATTTCAACACTATCAACTAGTCGAACTGATAATATCGGAGCAAGATATTCCGTTGACCAATCATCTTCTGATGCATTCTTAAATATTGAACTAAAAGAAACACAGCGTTCACAACCACGCAACTCTACACCTTCCTTCTCATATAAAGGAACTAATTCATCAAGTATTTCTTTTGCACGCGATTGATGAATTAATAAAGTTTCCATCGTATTACAAGTACCATAACGTTGCGTTTTAGAATTAAAGCTGACGTCAATGGCCTTTTTGAAATTGGCAAATTCATCAATATAGACATGACAAATACCATCTAAATGTTTGATAACAGGCACTCTTGCATCTTTACTTATACGCTCAATTAAACCCTTGCCGCCACGCGGTATGATTACATCAATACTCTCAGGCATCGTTATCATTTTACCCACTGCTGCCCGGTCAGTTGTTTGAATTATTTGCACCGTTTCCGCTGGCAAGCCCGCTTTCGCTAGTCCAAGCTTAATACACTTTGTGATTGCTTTATTCGAATGAAAAGCCTCTGAACCGCCACGCAATACGCTTGCGTTTCCTGACTTGAGACAGAGCCCTGCAGCATCTGCAGTTACATTGGGCCTTGATTCATAGATAATTCCGATTACACCAATTGGTACGCGCATACGACCAACTCTTATACCACTTGGCCGCGATACTAGGTCTGTTACCTTGCCAATAGGATCTTCAAGCGCAGCAATTTGACGCAAACCTTCCGACATAGAGTTAATTCTATCATCACTTAACGCCAATCGATCAAGCATTGCTTGACTTAAACCATTCGCACGACCTGCTTCTAGGTCAATAAGGTTTGCCGTTTTTAATTTTACTTTTGCTGATAATAATGCCTGTGCGATTTCCTCTAAAGCAAGGTTTTTACTGCCTATGCTGGCACGCGCTATTTCTCTCGCGGACGAGCGAGCTAATTCGCCCACCGCTTTCATGTAAGCATTTAAATCAGTAATTGACGCCGATTCATTATCAGCAAGATTTTGTATTACACTAGACATATTCTTCTCTTGATCTCGAACTTTTAAAACAGTAAGTATGAAATATTAGCAACAACTAATGTACATTTTTTTTAACTCTAGAATGAAATAGAAAATTACCGGTCAAAACTAGACAAAGTCGCAATAAGCTATCCCAAACATTTAAATTATCTAAACCTTTAGTCTGACGATCAATTTTTTCACATTCTGCTAATATTTGAAACCATTGATTTGCTGAATAACGGGATAATGCTGCTCTGACCAGGGGCTTACGTTTCTCCCAAACTCTGTATTCCATCAAAACGGCTTCAATTGTACTACCGAGGGCACTTTTTTGTGCCATTTGGGTTAAACTCCTAATTTCTCTCGTTAATGCCCACACAATCAGTACTGGTTCTACACCTTCGTTTTTTAGTCCTTCAAGTACGTGTGCAACCTTGCCAACATTCGCCTGCAAACAATAATCTACTAAAACATAAATATTGTATTTAGCGCTATCTGTAATTGACTGCTTAATGACATCTACATCAACTCGCCCGCTACCATTTATAAGCCATAATTTATCAATTTCCTGAGAAGCAGCTAGCAGGTTACCTTCAACGCGATCTACCAATAAAACTAGCGCTTCTCGCGTTAACTCAATGCCCTTTTTGTTGGCGCGATTTTGTATCCACTGGGGTAGACGGTTTAAATCAATAGGCCAAACCTGAACCAAGACCGCTTGCTTGACCAATTCCTTTACCCACTTACTTTTTTGCACCGAACTATCCAATTTTGGCCCACTAATTAATACAAGCGTATCATCGGTTGATTGGCTTATTATTTCTTGTATTGCCTTTGAACCCTCATCACCGATTTTATTAGTATTTAATCGTAATTCAATTACTTTTTTATTCGAAAATAAAGATTGATTTTGAATTTCATATTTTAATTGTTGCCATTCAAAACCTTTTTCATACACAAGAATTTGCTGCTCATCATAGCCTAATTCTCTAGCCTTACTCTTTATTTGAGCTGTCGCTTCTTGGCATAACAAAGCTTCATCCCCTGATACCATATAAAGAGGCGACAAGGTATTCTTTAGCTGCTGTTCAAGTTGATCTAAATTGCATTTCATAAATTGTTGACGATACTCTAGTTAGAATTTGAACCTGAAACTTGTTTTACTCTACCAATCACCTGCAATTTTCTTAAAATCTGGGGAATCAACTCTCTTTCCAATTCTGCAAGAATAATAAACTCCTCTCTTGATTTCCCAACAACCTCAGATTCGCTAAACGCATAATCTCGCGATTTTTTTATCGATGTCTTACTTAGTAAAGTTTTCCCGAATCGATCTTTTACTTCAATAGTCACCGCATACTCAATTCTGAACTCTCGGACTCGGCCTTGGCCACTGACCGACTTAACTTGCCGTCCCTTGTTGACACCATATATTTTTATGATCGCTGAAGCCTGAGTAGGACTTTCGACCAACTTACCACCCGAGGATATTATCGAGTCTCCTAACTTCGAGCTAATCGAATGTTCATTGGAATCGATATACACACTTTTTAGTTCTTCTGGCAAGGGGACTTTGCCGCGCAAGTGAAAGCCGCAACTACTCATGATTACAACCATAAGCAACAGAGCAAACCTTTTTTCTATCCTTATTTTATTCATTTTAATGCCTCATTTCCCAACGACTATATTAATTAATTTTGATGGAACAATAATTACTTTTTTAATTTCCATTCCCTTAATGTGTTTAGAAACTTTTTCATGTTCTTTAGCTATGTTTTCTATTTCCTTATTATCTAAATCAATACTCACTTCAATTTCCGCTCGCCGCTTGCCGTTAACTAAGACCGCCATTGTCATTTGCTTATTTTGTAATGCCTCACTATCAGCGACCGGCCAATGCGCATCTATAATATTCGATTTACAACCAACTAGACTCCAAAGCTCGCTGGTAATATGCGGCACCACAGGATGAAGCGATCGCAACAATATATCGACTCCTTCAGCAATCACTTCTTTCATTTCCACTGAATCTGATTTTAATTCATTAAGAACATTGAGCAATTTCATGCCCGCTGCCACGACGGTATTAAAATGATAGCGAACCACATCACGATTCAATTGGCCTAATAATTTATGAATTTCCGATCTAACTTTTTTCGCCTTGTCAGACAAAGAATCCATCTTTACTTCTTTTAACTTTTCTTGGCCGAGATAAATTTTTAAATTTCCAAGTACAGCTTCATCATTAATATAACGCCAAACACGTTTCAAAAATCGAAACGCACCCTCTACGCCATCATCATTCCACTCTAAAGACTGAACTGGAGGTGCCGCAAACATGCTAAATAGGCGAACCGTATCAGCGCCATAACGTTCAATAAGATGTTGCGGGTCGACACCATTGTTTTTAGATTTCGACATTTTCTCCATATTGCCCAACTCTAGCGGCAATCCATCCTCCTTAAGTTTTGCCGAAACTATTCGACTCTTACTGTCTTTTTCAACATCTACTTCTGCAGGCGAAAAAAACTCTACTTTGCCATCTTTAGCAGTGCGAAAAAATGTCTCTGCAACAACCATTCCCTGGGTAAGTAGGTTAGTAAAAGGTTCGTCTATTTTTAACAAACCCACATCACGCATTAATTTATTAAAGAAACGAGCATAAAGTAGATGCATCACCGCATGCTCGATGCCACCTATGTATTGATCTACTGGTAACCAATAATCAGCTCTCGAATCAAGCATTTTTGATTTTAAATCAGGGCAAGCATAACGGGCATAATACCAAGATGATTCAAAAAAAGTATCAAAGGTATCTGTTTCCCTGACAGCCTCCGCCTTACATTTGGGACACTTAGTTTGATAAAACTCAGGCATTTTCTTAATCGGCGACCCTACACCATCAAATTCAATGTCTTCAGGTAATATAACAGGCAGATCTTTTTCGGGTACTGGCAAGATTCCGCAGCTTTGACAATTAATCATAGGAATCGGTGTACCCCAATATCGCTGCCTGGATACGCCCCAATCACGTAAGCGATAGTTAACTTTACGCTCACCTTTTTTGTTCTTAGATAAATACTCATCAATCGCGTCAAATGCCTGGCTGAAGTTCAAATTATCAAAGGATAACGAATTTTTTGTTACGCCTTTCTCTACATAAGCGCACTCATTTACATTAGAAGTAGATCCATCACTTGGAAAAATCACCTGCTTTATCGGTAATTTGTATTTGATTGCAAACTCAAAATCACGCTGATCGTGCGCCGGCACTGACATCACTGCGCCAGTACCGTAAGCCATTAAGACAAAATTAGCTGCCCAAACAGGCACTAACTCTCCAGTAATTGGATGAATTGCGTTATATTCTGTCGCTATACCGCGCTTTTCCATTGTTTCTAAGCTGGCCTCAGTTGTATCTTGCTTGCGACATTGCTTTATAAATTTATCTAAATCTGAATTCTTCTCTGCCGCCATCAAAGCCAATGGATGCTCGGTTGCAACAGCTAAGTAACTAACGCCCATTAGAGTATCAGGTCGAGTGGTATACACACTTAATGATTCTGTTTGATTTTCCACATCAAAAATAATTTCTAAGCCTTCAGAACGGCCTATCCAATTGCGCTGCATCGTTTTCACTGAATCTGGCCAGCCTTCTAATTTATCTAATTCTTCTAATAATTCTTCGGCGTACTGACTGATTTTCATAAACCATTGCGGTATTTCTTTGCGTTCAACAAGTGTATCGCATCGCCAGCAACGACCTTCATTGACCTGCTCATTAGCCAATACCGTATTATCATTGGGACACCAATTCACCGATGAAGTTTTCTTGTAAACCAATCCCTTTTCATACAACTTGGTGAACAACCACTGCTCCCAATGATAATATTCCGGCTTGCAGGTTGCTAATTCTCGACTCCAATCATAAGCAAAGCCCAAACGTTTAAGTTGATCACGCATGTAATCAATATTTTCATAGGTCCATTTAGCAGGCGGGACATTATTTTTGATCGCAGCATTTTCTGCCGGCATCCCAAAGGCATCCCAACCCATAGGCTGAAGAACGTTTTTGCCATTCATTCTTTGATATCGACTAATGACATCACCAATAGTGTAATTGCGAACATGACCCATGTGCAGACGTCCACTTGGATAGGGAAACATACTCAAGCAATAAAATTTTTCCTTACTAGAATCTTCGCTAACTTCGAATGCTTTGCTATCTGACCAAGATTTTTGTACTTTTAGTTCGATCTCTGTGGGTTCGTATTCTTTCATTCTGTTGTTCACTACTCTCGTGTGTTTATTTCGCATAACTATCTTATAACAACTTATTCTAACAGTTCAGAATTAGTATTGCCTTAGTTTTCTATCGACAGATAAAGTGAATTAATACCAACAAAATGACACATTATTATCCGCAGTATCCGTAGAGACAAGGCATGCCTTGTCTCAATAGACTAAAAAATAGCTGTCATTTTCAATTCTCGAGAGAGAAACTTAAGAAAATTAATTAAATTAAATTCTGAAGTGAATTGATGTTCGTGAAGACAAGGCATGCCTCACTGCTGTCCCGCAGTTTGGATTAATCAGGGGTACCTGATCTTAAGATTATACCTGTAAGTCTGAAAAGAACATTGAAATAACAGGGGCTAGGTTAAGGTCACATCCTACTCGCGTTGCCCATCAGTAGCTTAACCCTTGGTCGAGACATGAATTTGAGACGTCTGCCATGAGACTAGAAAAATTTAAATCTGAAACTGAATGATAGTTGCTTATTCACTGCTGTCCCGCTAAATTTGAAAATATTTCATGAAACCTAGCCCGCTTTTCTCACAGCACTTCGTAGCGAGACGGTTCAAGGGTATGCTATGACACGTTTTCACGACCGAGAAGTGCGCAGGCATA
>QIKQ01000085.1 GCA_003233075.1 Gammaproteobacteria bacterium | reverse complement strand
ACTCTGGCAATTTAAGACCATGACGTTAGTTTGTAACTTTAGATATGTTTATTAACTGATCTGTTAACTAACTTAAGCTATGTTGATTATTTATGCACAATAAAAAACTGAAAATTACTACACTTTATACAATATTATCGTATTGCCTAATTATGCCGCTAACAAATATTGCTGCAGATGACATTATTGAGTCTGCTGATCATAAAATTGAATTGCCAGACTTTACTCGAACTTATGGATTTGATATCAGGCCCGAAGTATCCCTTCTCAAAAATAAAAAGCATGTGAGTGGCAAAACTAAGCTAAAATCGCTTGGTAAAAAATTTAAGAAAAAGCTGCAGAAAAACAATGGTGGCAATATTAGATACGGTGTTCAAAACTATACTAAATATACGGGAAGCAAAAGATACGGCATCGGTGTTCACCGTAAGCTCGGTAATAAGGAAAAAGACAGTATTGCGATTCATGGTAATGGACTTAGTTATCAACGTCAAAATGAACAAACTAAATATTACATTGGCGTCGATTCTCGAAATCCGGTGAATACGAATCGTGAAGAAGAGAGTACCTATATGTTTATTGGTATAAAAAGTAGTTGGTAACTTTTAAGTTTAATTAATATGGGTCGATATCGAGCACCAAGGCCACCTTCCTCAAAGTACATTACCCAAGAAGGTTTTAATAAACTTAGAGAAGAGGTGGATACCTTATGGCGCGTAACTCGCCCAAAGGTGACTCAGTTGGTCTCTGAAGCCGCTGCACAAGGAGATCGTTCGGAAAATGCTGACTATATTTATGGTAAAAAACAATTAAGACAAATTGATTCTAGAATACATTTTTTGCGTAAACGATTAGACAACATTAGAGTAGTCGATTCGATTCCAGATAATCTGGATAAGGTTTATTTTAGTGCATGGGTAAAGCTAGAAAATATTAAGGGTGAAATACAATGTTATCGTATCGTTGGTCCAGATGAGTTTGATATTGAAAAAAACACAATCAGCTTAGATTCACCATTAAGCCAACAATTAATCGGGAAATCGCTTGGGGATAAAATTCAAGTGCAGTTACCGCATAATATTGAACAGTACATTATTCTAGAGATTAACTATACTTGTAACCCATGTAATGAGAAGAAAGAGTGATATGGCATATTTAATATATATTCAAGGTAAATCAGCGTCGGTTCAATTTCCCATCGAAAAAAATGGGATAACAGTTGGCCGTAAAAAAGAAAATGATATTTGCGTCGATGATGGTTTAGTCAGTAAAGAACATTTCCGTTTGGAAGTGATTGAAAATGATGAAGCACATGATGGATGCGAATATTTTATCGAAGATCTTGCTAGTACTAACTTCACGTTTGTTAATGACAGAAAAATAACGCGCAAAAAACTTAGACATAATGATGAAATTCGAATTGGCGTCACTAGACTTCGCTTTGTTGAATTCGAAGGTGAAGGATATGAATCGACAGCGATCATTAAAAAGTCTTGGATTCCGGGTGTCTATTATACGAAGGACAAGAAATCAGAAAGTAAATAAACTCAGGCTGACTTACTGCCAATAGTTTTGCTGATAATTGGTTTTGTTAAATATCGCATCATTGTTCCCAATTGGCTACAGCAGTTTCTGCTTCTTTATTGGCAGCTTTCGCTTTTAGACCCGATAGGGTAATACTTACTTTGTAGCGCGCTCTGTTTGCAAAAGGCATATAGACACTACTGCCATAAGCAGCTTCTAACCAAGGCAGCCATTTTTTATTTTTCTTGAGGAAGTTTACTGCTTCAATTCCAGAGTTTTCAGATAACTTATGGCTGGTAATTGTTTTTATGTTGGTAAGTTCTCTATTTTTATACTGATTTTGAATCCCATCTAATTTATACACTGGATCTAAGCCAAATAAGCTGGCCTGAGGTTTCCAAATAATAACCTTCGCGTCTAGTCGCCAGCCATCACCTATCATCTTGTACACTAGTTTCTTACCGCCAAATAAAGTGAGTCTCAGTTCAAATTCATTTGGTCCAGATTCAGTGATCAATACATCTGCAACTGCTTGTTGTGTAGTTAAACGCTGATATGTATATAAGCTCATCCCTAAGCCACCGAATAAAGTCGCAAGTCCTAATATTAAGACTGAAATAAGACCACGACTTGTAGCTGAAATGATTTGCCTTTTTTTTAAGCGTCGAACGGCGCTAATAAACAATAAGATGCCTAAAATTGAAAATACTATAGTATAAACCGTAAAACTCATAAACCTTACCTTTACTTATTTACTCGGTTGCTTTTACAATCAATATAATCTTAAAAAATCAAAGATTTAGGAATGATAACCCAGTCATCTCAGGATGGGAAATTAGATATTTAGTGAGTATTAGCGAGTTTCTTATCGTTTGACAACTGTATTGGAAATAACTAGTAAAAACAGGCGATTACTTAAAGGGCAGCCCTAAAGTTAAAAGGGGATTAGCCTTTAGGAATAACAATCAAGAACTATTTTTTTAACAAGCTTGTTATTTCTTCTTTTGCAAACGTAATTTTGAAAAGACGGTAAACGTGGAGTGTGACTTGATTACATTGTAGCTATTAGACTTCTAGGTGGAATCCAATGAAGTTCTTACATAGTCACATAATTTTTGCAGATGAGCTTTATCTTGCTTATTTTGATCGCATATAGAAATGTAATCATTAATTACTTTACAAGCTTTGCTAACTTGCCAAAAAAGTTCATTTTGCATTAAATCTGTTTCAAGCAATTCACCCAATAATTCGTTTTCATCTGTGTCTTTAATAGAATTAAGCCACTTAAGTAGTTCGTCTTTATCTAACCCTGAACAGACTAGCACGTTAAAAGTCGGTGATAATGCCGCATGGTACTTAGTTTTATCTCTGCAATATTTGAAGTTGAAGGTCACAAATATTATCAATTTAATTAAAAAGATCGCATCTTGTAATTTTTGAATTCTCGTTTTTAAATTATTTATGAGTTCTCTAAAGCTGCCATAGGGATTAGAAACAGAAACTGGCAGTTCACTTTTCATTATGATCAGGCAAATGGCTTGATAAACTGGCATTGAATGAATTGAAGAGTTCATGTGTAAAAAAGGTAAGCATTCACGCATAGTTCGCTTAGACATTTTAAATTGATTAACTCGAATAGCTTGTAGACTATCGGCCATACCAATTATTTGACCTTCCATACATAAATATTTTGCTCTTAAGCCCTTTGGATAACCAGTGCCGTCGCAGCGTTCATGATGTTCTCGAATAGCACGTCGTGTAAGATCGTCGACAGTCGTAATGTCTTTTAATATTATGTCGCCTAATAAGACATGGCTTTGAATAGCTTGCCACTCTTTAGCGTCGAGGCTACCTTTTTTACATACTATTTTTGGATCAATGTGAACGAGGGCAATATCATGCAATAAACCTGCAATAAAAACTGCGTTGATTTGCCGCTCAGTTAAATTCATATAGTAAGCTGTTATTGTTGCTAACCAGCAGCAAAAAAGTGATTTATAATATATCTCCGGGTAGCGTTCTTTTAAGACCGTTAACTTCTGAAATACTGTCGGATTAAATTTAATTTGTTGCAGACGGTTGCTAAAGTAGTCTTTTTTATCAATGGTATCTTGGATAATTTTTAGATCCGGATATTGACTTAAAAGACTAGAAAAATCTTTAATTATATTTGTTGATGTTAGGCATTTTTCCAAATTGACTTGATCTTCAAAAGGTTTAGTTAACTTGTGTTGTAGCAGTTTATGAGCGATTTGATTATCTATTCGCAGACCTTTTGCGACTAAGAGTATGCCTTGTTCATTGTAGACATCTTCTGTTGATATGACCGCTTGCTTTTTATTGAGCTCAGCCAGATTAGACGGGTAATGATTCTGATTAGAATCATTTACTTCGTCAATACTAATTTCATCCTTTTTTTTGAAGTTATTTAGGGCCATATGATATTTAATCTTCGAGTATTTTTTACTAAATTGATTTAACTCTATATCGACAATTCATCATATTCATTGATGAAAAATGTACAATAAACCCTCGAATGGAGACAAAAATATTTTTAGTAAGGAAATCAAAGAGATTGATTTTAAGTAGAATTTCGAATGACGCGTGGCTTTCTATTTTCATCAACAGCAACATAGGTGAGGCTTGCTTCGGTGACTTTAATGCAGTTATCTTTTTCTCGACTGCGCTGAGCAAAAACTTCGACATCTATCGTAATGGAAGTATTTCCAATTTTTTTTACGCTCGCATAACAACTAATTAAGTCACCAACAAAAACGGGCTTATGAAATTTAAAAGAATTTACCGCAATTGTAACAATTCTACCTTTGGATTTTTCATAAGCACAAACACTGCCAGCCAAATCGACTTGCGACATTATCCAGCCACCAAAGATATCACCGCTCGCATTGGTATTGGCTGGCATTGCAACGACTCGAATTGCGGGAATTCGATTTTCAGGTAATTTTATAAATTCTTCAGTCATAGTTTTATTTGATTAAATTACAATTAATGTCCGGCATACATATTTTCGATCAAGTTTATATTTTTTGCGTTAATTTGCTTGCGGCGTAGTTTGAGCGTTGGAGTTAACATGGCATTATCGATAGTCCATGGCTCTTCGCTAATGCGAACTTGATGAATTTGAGCAAAACCAGGAAACTCACTGAGCTGCGCAGCAATTCGGTCCAATAAGATTCGTTGCTGATCCTCAACTGGAGATTCGAACCAGTCTATATTATTCTCAATAGCTAAAGATTTCCAAGCATCGAGATTAAGGACAACTAAAGCACTTAAAAAGGGGCGTGATTCTCCTATTAGAACTACTTGTTCGAAAACTGGATCTTGTTGAATAGCCATTTCTATATCGCTAGGCGGGACTTTTTCTCCATTGGACATGATAATTATTTCTTTTAATCGACCAGTAATATAAATATAGTCATTTCGAATTTCAACTTTGTCGCCGGTATAAAGCCATCCTTCTTCATCTATGACTTCGTCAGTTGCATCTTTATTATTTAAATATCCGACCATGACTGATGGGCTGCGCACTAATAATTCACCTTTGTCACTCACCTTAAGCTCGACGCCAGGTAATCTAGGGCCGACACTTGCGGGTTCATTTCGATGTATGCTATTAGCGCTGATGACTGGACTATGTTCCGTTAGGCCATAACCCTGTAATATATTTATTCCTAAACCGATAAATGTTTTCGAAATTGTACTCGACAGAGGCGCACCTCCGGAAATGCAAAACCGTATTCGGCTACCAAATTTGGACTGTACTTTTTTGGCGACAAGTAATTTTAGTAAAGGAAGTAATAGAAATGATGGTCTCCAATGTGATCTTTTTTGTTTGTAAAGGAAATGTTTATAGCCAACTTCTATAGCATCGTGAAACAAGTGTACCGCAATTGAAGACTTATTATTAAGTTGCATGTGTATTTTATTATAAATTCTTTCAAATATACGGGGCACGGTAATTAATACAGTCGGTTTTATGGTTAGCATATCTTCACCTAAATCCTGAACCGATCTAGCATAGGCTACGGTAGCACCACCACAAATAGCAAGGTAGTAACCTATTGTTCTTTCTAGCGTATGCGACAACGGTAAAAAGGAGATAAAAGTGTCACTTGGATAAATAGTGACGCTAGAGAGGGCGGCTTGGACATTCCAAATAATATTTAGGTGACTTAGCATTACTCCTTTTGGTCGACCAGTAGTTCCAGAGGTGTAAACAATAGAAGCAATCGCGTCTTGTTTAATGTCAGCTGATAGTAATTCAAATTTTCCATCAGGTACCCAATCTTTTAACCAGCGTAAGCGTGGGTCATGTGGTGAGCCAGTCATAGATTCGACAGTCAGTATGCGCTTTAAACTGGTGACAGTCTTTAAACAATCGTAAAGTTTATTCCATTGTTCATCGCCCTCGATAATGATAATTTGTACACTAGCATCATTGAGAATATAGGAAACATTATCAGGCCGATCTTCTGTATAAAGAGGCACTACAATCAATCCCAAGCTTAGAGCCGCTTGGTCCGCCAATACCCATTCACGGCTATTACGTAACATGATGGCAATAGTATCGCCTGGAGCGAAGTCTTCTTCTTTAAGTGCTTGTTGCCACTGTGCGATCTCAGCTGCCATGTCCGACCAGGTCGAAGCCTCCCAACTTTCGCTTTGTCGGTCAAAATACCGATAGGCAGTTTTATTTGGAGTTCGATTTAATCGATCACGAAACAAGTCGTGAATGTTTTCTACTAAATCTAGTTTGGTGTAGTCAGTTTTTTCTGCCATAACTTAGTCTCAAGCATAATATATTAGGTTGATAATATTAATTCGATAATATTATTTCTTCGCTGAGTATGATAACAGGACTTGCCTGATTAATTAATATTGATTCGTGATTAATATTGAAGCAGAACGGATTGCTTAAATTATTCGCATAGATCCGCACATAAAATTCAGCTTACCCCGCAGCTTGCGGTGAGGTAGTTTATTTTGCCAGTTTAGAGCTGCCCTTTAGTTGTTGAGCAATCTATCACTACGAGGCTTGTTTTAAGCTATCCCAACCATCGTCTGGACGAAAGCGGTCACCAAAAGTTTGTTCCAACTCTTGAAATTGAGCTTTTTGTGCTTCAAAACCAATTTTTTCAGCATAGTGCATTGGGCCACCCAGAAATGGTGCAAAGCCAGTTCCAAAAATGATACCTGCATCCAATAAATCAGCATCAGTCACCACTTTTTCTCGTAAGCAAGTCATCGCTTCGTTCATTAACCTTGATACTAAACGCTCTTGAATTGAAGGAGATGGCGAATCATCGATTGAGCTTTTAACTTTAATCGCTTTGTTGTTTTTATATTCATAAAAGCCTTTGCCGGTTTTGCGACCCATATTACCATTTTTAACTTTTTCTCGTAAAAGTTCAGGGACATTGCCACCTAAGTGTTGGGTGAGAATTTCGGCAACCGATAAGCATATATCCAAACCTACCGTATCTGCTAGTTCTACTGGACCCATCGGCATGCCGAAATCAGTAGCAAGCTTATCAATCGTTTCGGCTTGAATACCTTCTGAAAGCAATTCAACCGCTTCTAGTAAATACGGCATAAGTATTCGATTAACCAAAAAACCTGGAGTGCTTTTTACCGGCAAAGGCAAACGGCCCAATTGTTTAGCGAACGCCGCCGCATGTTGTGCTTGTTCAATGCTAGTTTGATTAGAAGAGACAATTTCGATTAATTGCATCATGGCGACCGGATTAAAAAAATGTAAACCGACTAGTCGTTCCGGTTGTGCGAGTGCTTGAGCTAGCTCGTCAATCGGAATGCTAGATGTGTTTGTTGTCAATAAGGCGCTTTTTTTCATTTGTGGTTCAATACTACGATATAATTCTTGTTTTGCTTCTTTGTTTTCGTATATTGCTTCTATTACAACGTCCGCTGCTCTAACACCCAAACCTTTTACATCAGGAATAAGTCTATCCATTGCTTGCTGAATTAATCTGGGTTGTTTTAATTTTTTCTTAAAAAGTTTTGCTGCTCGCTTGATTGCTGGGCTAATTCGTTCCGGACTCTGATCTTGCAGAGTAACTCTTAAACCTCGTAGAGCACACCATGCTGCAATATCGCCGCCCATTACGCCGGCACCGATCACATGTACTTGTTGAGCTTTAAAATCAGATTGTTTGCCTTGTTCTTTTAGTTTTTCTTGTAGAAAAAAAACACGAACTAAATTCTTCGAAGTTTGTCCTACTACCAGTTTTGCAATTGAACGCGCTTCTTGGTTCATCATTACATCTGGATCATTTTCATGCTTTAGCCACAAGTCGATAATTGCATACGGCGCGGGGTAGTGGGCTTTATTCGCCTTCTTTGCGAGCTTGGAATACATTATTTTTGCGACTAAAGGCTTAAGTATTCGAAAATTTAAACATCGTTTAAAAAAGCTTGGAGTCTGAGGTTTCGGTTTTGACAAAATTGTCTTACTTGCAGCTGTTTCCAAATGTCTTCTTGGAACAGAGAAATCGACCAAACCAATTCTTTTTGCTGCCCGAGCGGAAATAATTCGTCCTGTTAACATTAAGTCCATTGCCGCCATTGGCCCGATTAGAGGAACAAGGCGTACTGTTCCACCAAACCCAGGGTGTATACCGAGCTTAACCTCTGGTAACCCAAGTTTCGTTTTTGCATCATCGCAGGCAATGCGATAGCGACAAGCTAAGGCAAATTCTAATCCACCGCCTAAGCAAAAACCATCAATGAGGGCCAGCGTAGGGCAAGATAAACTTTCGAATCTTTCGAATAAGCCTTGAGCATAACGTATAAATTGTAGCGCTTGATGCTCATCCTTCAATTCAATAAACTCATTGACGTCGGCACCAGCAATAAACCCCGTTTTCTTTTTAGAAAAAATTATGATTCCGTTTGGCGGTTCAGCTTCGAATCTTTCCAAACAATATTCAAATTCGCGAAGTACTTGTTGTGATAATACATTGGCACTAGCATCTTGTTTATCAATTGCTAACCATGCAATATTTTGCGCGTCAAAAGTAATGGACCAGTTTTTAAGATCAAAATCATTGTTATTTTCATTCAGTGTCATTATCGAGCTCCGATTTTACTTCCACTTGTTCCATACTTTCATTAGTGACTTCTATTTCGTTTGCAGGTGACTGTTTTTTTACACCACTAATATTATTAGACTCGACAGATTCAACTAACATTGCACCACCTTGTCCGCCTCCTATGCATAAACTAGCCATGCCTCTCTGTTTACCTTGTCTTTTTAGTGTGTGTAATAAATGCAATACAATTCGAGCGCCACTCGCGCCAACGGGGTGACCAAGACTGACACCGCCACCATCGACATTAAGCTTTTCTTGATTTAGGGAGCCTAGAGCACCATCTAAATTAAGTTCATTTTGACAATAATCAGTATCGTTCCAAGCTGCCAAGCAAGCTAATACTTGGCCGGCGAATGCTTCATTGATTTCCCAACAATCAATTTCATTAAGGTTAAACGAATTGCGCTGCATAATGGGTGTCATTGCATGTACCGGGCCCAATCCCATTTGCGCTGGATCAAGCCCAGCCCATTGACTATCAATTATTTTACCTAGGATCGGTAAATTGTATTTGTTTACGGCTCTTTCAGAAGCAAGTACGAGTAGGGCTGCCCCATCTGTAATTTGAGCACTATTTCCAGCGGTAACCTTGCCGAAATGTTTATCAAACACGGGTTTTAAACGAGCTAATTTTTCCATTGAGCTATCAGCCCTAACACCATTATCGTGCTCATAATAACTGCCATCGCTGCTATAAATCGCTTCAATTTCATCAGTGAAATAGCCTGATTCTTGTCCCTTTGCTAAGCGATGATGGCTACGCATTGCATACTCGTCCATCATTTCACGACTTATATCAAATCTGTGTGCAATATTTTCTGCGGTGCTACCCATGGACATGCCAACGACTGGGTCGCGTAAACCTCTTAGCAGTCCAATAATAGGTATAAAAAAAGCAGGACGTAACTTCATTAGCGTACGTCCGCGCCTGACAATACCTTTAGCGCGGCTCCAAGCAGCTAGCCAATTTACCATTGACTGACCAAATAAGAGTGGCGCGTGGCTCATCGATTCTGTACCACCTGCTAATACCAGATCAGATTGACCACTGCTAATGTTTCGTGCTGCGGTATCTAATGCTTGCATGCCCGATGCGCAATTTCTTTGTACAGTAAATGCGGGCACAGATTCATCACAGCCTAATCGCAAGGAAACTAGTCTCGCAATATTTGCTTCATCAGGTCCAGGCATAACACAACCTAGAATGACTTCATCAAATTGTTTAGGTTCTATAGGCAGACGAGCGATAAGCTGTCGAGCAGCGTAAACTGCTAGATCAGAGGCTAAAAAAGGCCCGGGTTTGCCAGCGGCTCGCAAGAAAGGAGTGCGACTACCATCAACTACATAAACTGGCGCTTGATAGGAGGGGCCTGAGTTCATTTGGTATCCTTTTGATTAACTTTTAATAACTAAATACTTGCTCCTGAAAAAGTCGTCTTTGAGCGTCGATTAAGTACCGTGAGGGCCGACTAATTATTTCGATCCATATTTATAATGTTAGACGAATTTCCCGTACTATTCTCGTAGTTTTTTGACTTTTCTTCTGTTTTAGGATCTAGCCCTGATTTAGCAGCGTGATTTAAACCTAAATCTTGAGGAAAGTCATCAACGGTTATTACTTCTCGTCTAGCAACTTCCGCTATGGTTACTAAATCAGCTTCTTTTTGAGTTAGTATTCCAATGGATACTGCTTTCGATAATTCGGATTCTTTTGAAACGCCATCTAGCTTGCCTTCTTTGCGAGCGGTACGTATTTTTCGTTCAACGGGCTCTGCAGTCACTACCTTATATAATGCAGCATCAAGTCTACCGATCACCTGCGTCAATTCCTTTGGTAAATGAATTCCTGACGTAAGACGATCACGTGATGCAGAAGGGGAGAGTATTAGTCTAGCCACCTTTTGTCCAAGTTTGTCGTTAGGCAGACGATATGTCTGTCCAAATGGAAAAACGAGTATCCGTAATGCGTGTGCTAATAATCTAATTGGATAATTGCGTAGTAAGCCCATGAGAGCTTCCTGCATATGAAATAAGCAATAGTCGCAGGTCCATTGCACCATTGGCAAGTCTTCTTTAATTTGACCATCGTCTTCAAATCGCTTTAAAGTGGCTGAAGCGAGATACAAAAAGGAAACCACATCAGCCAATCGACCGGATAATTTTTCTTTCCGCTTTAACTCACCACCTAACGCTAACATTGACATATCAGAGACTAAGGCAAAACTGGCACTCATGCGAGTAAGTTGTTGATAATACCGTCCCACTTTTCCGCTAACGGGTTTTTTAACTAGTTTCGCGTGGCTCAGTCCTAAAAAGAAAGAACGCGCCATATTACTAAGAGTGAAACCGGCGTGCTGAAAAAAAGCAAAATCAAAATTTATTAGACCACGTTCTCTATTGTCATCTTTTACGGCTTCCATTTCTTTTATGACAAAGGGATGGCAACGAATCGCACCTTGACCAAATATTATTAAGCTTCGGGTAAGAATATTTGCGCCTTCGACCGTTATGCTAATGGGTATAGCTTGATAACTTCGTGCAATATAATTGCGAGGACCCATACAAATAGCCGAACCACCTTGTATGTCCATGGCATCATTAACTAGTTTACGCATGGTTTCAGTTAATTGATATTTCGCAATGGCAGAAACGACTGCGGGGCTTTCTCCTTGATCTACCGCGCTTGCTGTCATCAGACGAACTGAGTCCATCATATAAGTTAATGCACAAATTCTTGCTAAAGGCTCTTCAACGCCTTCAAAATAACCAATAGGTAGTTTAAATTGACGACGTATTCTGGCGTAGGCTCCTGTGGCACGACATGCTAACTTACCCGCCCCAGTGGAAAGAGCGGGCAAGGAAATTGACCGACCTGCAGCGAGACTCTCCATTAACATACGCCAACCTTGGCCTGCTTTTTCTTTGCCTCCTATTAAATAACTCATAGGGACAAAAACATCCTTACCTTTATTTGGTCCATTTTGAAAAGGAATGTTAAGCGGAAAATGTCGGCGTCCTATTTCAACACCCTTAGTATTGGTGGGAATTAGTGCGATAGTGATACCTAATTCTTTTTTATCTCCAATCAGTTCATCAGGATCGTACAGTTTAAATGCTAAGCCAAGCAAGCTAGCGACTGGCCCCAAGGTGATGTAACGTTTTTCCCAATTAAGACGGATACCTAATACATCGGATTTGCCTTCATACTCACCACGGCAAACAATGCCGGAATCCAACATAGCGCTTGCATCACTTCCGGCTTCGGGTGCAGTCAAAGCAAAACAGGGGATTTCGTCGCCTCGCGCCAATCGTGGCAGATAATAATTTTTTTGCTCGTCTGTGCCGTAATGCAGTAGTAATTCAGCTGGTCCAAGTGAGTTTGGAACCATAATGGTGACGGCTGCTGTGACACAGCGACTAGAAATTTTCATAACGACAGTTGAATGAGCGAGTGCTGAAAAACCTAATCCACCAAATCGTTTAGGAATAATCATACCAAAAAACCCGTGTTCCTTTATAAATGTCCAGACTTCCTTTGGTAAGTCATGATTTACATGAGTGATTTCCCAATCGTTAAGCATATTACAAAGTTCTTCTACAGGCCCCTCTAGAAACTGAATTTCTTCTTCAGTAAATTGTGTTTTTTTGTAATCCAAAAGCTTTTGCCAATTTGGAGCGCCACTAAATAATTCACCATCCCACCAAACTGTGCCTGCTTCAAGCGCATCTCTTTCCGTCTCTGACATAGCTGGCATGACCGATTTAAATAGTTTAAATGCCTTATTAGATATAAGTCTTCTTCTTAATGGACGGTAAAGTAGGGGAACGAAGCCTAATACAGCGACAAGAACTAAAAATGATTGGCTTGCCCAAGCTGAACTATCAAGCCAAATCCAAGAGGATAAGCTCACAGTTACAACAAACGCCCAGGTAACTAAGCTTGCTCTAAAATATAATAGAGAGCCGCTGGCGAAGATGAAAGCTAAGACCCATAATAGTGTACTCATTTTACTTTTCTGCCTTTAGTAATTGTTACAATTTTCGAGTGACTGATGCCTATTCTAATCCAATACCACTGTCAAGCTGAGCAAAAAAACTATTCTTCTTCTTTTTTATTTATTTCTTGATTTAATAAATCTATTGCTAAATTACTCACTGGATAATAAGCGGCCTGACTTTGATGTAGCGTTTTTTTTGTGTTAGGCGACTCTTTCGTTGAAGACTGCTGTTTTTTTACTTCTGTTATTTCTTTTTCTTCGAATGAAATATTACTGGGTTCTTCAGGCAAAAAACAGTCTTCATCATCATTACATATACGACCATGCTTGTCCCAAGGTAATTTTCGATAAATTGCAAGATCTTCAAATCCTAGATAAGGGTATTTTATAATATCAAAATAGGGCGAATAATCGAAATCTCTTGGTGTGTATAATCGTTCATTACGTTTAAATAATTTCATATGACCATCTTCAGTTCGATGGATAACAGGCATGATTGGAAAGTGAACGGAAGAATAAGCGGAAGCTATTAACGATGAGCATACAGTTCGAGTTTGTAATCCGGCGTTATGCTGAAATAAACTAGACCTCCATCGTCTCGGTAGAAAAGCATAGGGAAACATAAATCGTGCTAAGTCTAACAATTGTCTGACGTCGTAACCACAGCCAATATAATTTATTGCGTAAGCGCAAACTTTTTTTGCATCGTTACGACTTATGCCGTGTGGACGGCAGATGCGAACATGATCGTCATTGTATTTAGATAAATTATTTATTATGGTGCCTTCGCCAAGCAAGGCTTCTAGAATTAATTGGTCACTAGGATCGCCACCATAGTTATCTTCAACTCGTTTACGAAGAGCGGGGTCATCAATTTCGTGGATACGGCCGATGTAGAGAGCAGAGTGAGTCCATGGGCTTTGGGTGATATTTTTTATTACATCACTAACTCTGCTGCGGCCTTCAATTAAAAGTACGTCGCAGGGTTTAATTTCGTAACTAATACGTTCAAAATCACAAAGTGGAGTACCGGTAAAATCTCTGTCTTTGGTTAACCAGGTTGTTAATTTTCCCACTATCCAATTTTTCGGTCCCATGATGAAAGCCTCACAGTCGTTGTAAAGAATTAGATCGAATTAGTAGTCAATAATTTACTGCCTCCGTCAATTTACTACCTCATAATATAAAAATAGGGCGCTAATAGACAAAATTCAAGCTAAAAGGAGGGTCAGTGCATGTATCGGCAAAAAAAATACTTAAATAGAGATCTTCGCATGGATAGCGAGACGTTAGATAACAAGGTAAAACTGACGAAAAAACGTAGTTTACACTTAAGTAAACGAACGTTTTGAGGAGGTTTTAACGCAGTTATCTGATTTCGTAGCATTCGTGCAAAGATCTCAGTTCAAATTAATGACATTGCGCCAATAAATGCAAGTTTAAGTCCATACTGAGGATAATTTCCAGCTTAAGGCAAGCGACATTATAATAATTTGTTATGAGCAATATAAGTTCTCAAACGTTGCTTAGATTGTGGAATTACAGTAGGCAGTGAGCAAAATAAATTAGTGTAAACGTTTAAGTAGAACTAAAGTTTGATCATCTTTTCTGGCACGGTTAGATTGAAAATCATCGACAGTTGCCTCAATTAATGTCAAGAGGGTCTTAACATTCAGGTTTGAATTCGAAGAAATAATATTTTTTAAACGATCTATACCAAATTGCTCGCCATTATCATTTTCGGCTTCCAAAATTCCATCGGTATACAGCACTAATAAATCATTTTTATTAAAAGCGATTGTAGAGTTTTCCCATGTATATTCTTTAACGACACCTAGAGGTATACCTCCAGCTAAGTTTAATTCAATAAGCTCCTTATTTCTATAACGATACATTATGCCAGGTGGGTGGCCGGCACACGCATAGTCAATCGACTCAGTTTTGGGGTCATATCCAGCGACGAATGAAGTTATAAATGTACCTCGAATTAATCGGGTAAATAAAAATTGATTGGTATAATCAAACACCCCAGCAGGTCCGGCGTTAATATTACTATTAGATGGGTTGATTGTTCGTAAAATAGCATCAAACATAGAAATCTCTACTGCCGCAGCAGCGCCATGGCCGGCCGAATCGGCGATCATAACTCCCCAAGATTGGGATTCATCTGTTGCCATTGAAGGTTCTAAATTGTCGCCAAGTGCTACCAGATCGTAATAATCTCCACCTGCATGTTCGCAGGCTCTAAAATTGGCGGCGATATCTATACCCTTAATCTTTAAATCATCTTGCGGCAATAACAGACGTTGTAAATTTGCTATTTGTTTTAGTTCTTCTTGTATTAAATCGTTTTCAGATTGCAGTTGCTTCAGGGTATCGAGTCGGATTAAATGTGAGAACATTAAATTTACCAAAATCAAAATTTCATTATTATATTTTGTAACATACGATATATTAGATTGAGTGTTTTTAAAGCTAAGTAAACACCAGTAGGAATTAAAGTTGAATTCGGGTAATTGAAAACAAGAAATTCTCAACTGATCATCAATTAGTCCGTGCAAGCGAGATACTAGTTTGTTTTGCAGTAAATCATTTTGATTAAAGCTATCATTGACTAATAAATTATAAATATGTTCATCTTCAAAGGTGGTTTTTGTTATCCCTTCTGGGTTTAGTGAGTCAATTTTTTCTAACAAACAGTTTTGATTATCAAGATGTGATAATAGCTGAATACTTTTTAGATTATTATTGGCCGTCTTGAATAGATATACACTTATTTGTGATAATTCTTGGTCTAAATAATTTTTGAGATACGGCAATAGTTGATTAGCATTGATTGCATCAGCCATTAATTGGCAACAGCTAATTAAACTTTTAGAATTATTGCTTAGCATTCGATTCCTAACAATCTGTTTTTAGAAAATAAAGAGAGTTAAATACTATTTTATAACTAGCTAATAGTCGAGAAACTATTTCACATTTTAGCGTGAGGATACCGATAATCGGTGGTGAAAATATAGGCTAGTCATTTGTATACGAATAAATTTTGGTCATAATTTAGATGCGATAGGGCAGAGTACGCCAAGCAATAAAACTATCAAGATTAACGTAGCTCAACGCGATTTCGATTATTTTACTGTATGAATTTTCTTGAGATGAGAGTTGGCAGCCATTGAGGTGTAAAAACAGCTGCCTTAAACTCTTATGCAACTACTTATTAAGCGTAAATGCTGAATAAATTAGTAGTCGTCTAAATTTTCTTCTTCCTCATTGTTATTATTACTATTTTCTTCACCATCAAGCTGGAGAGATGACTTGGTTTTTTTCCTGCGTTTCTTTTCTTTATTATTAAATTCTGCGATACAAGAGCCTTTGTCAACCATGACGCACTCAAGATACTCAGCAATATGAATGACGCCTGCTCTGATTGCTTTACCTGCTGGTGTTTTCTTTTGTTTATCAAGGTTACCGCTGAATAAACCTCTATCCAATCCAATTGAGAAACCACCACTTTTAGCTTTGCCCTCTATCGTCTTAGAAAAACTAATTTCGCCCGTTGTTGTATTAACAACTCTTAGATCAATAGCTACATAGGCTTTTTTCTTATTGCCACCAAGCGAGATGCCCTTAAAGCTAAATCCGCCTCCGCTGTTAGATGATTCTGAAAATGAAGAAAGAGTGGCTAATACTAAATATTTAGCACCTGTTAACCGACCCATTCTAGCTCTAGTTCTTTTATTTACTCTACCTGATGCAGATAAATCTTGTTCCCTGATGACAAAGCCTAGTTTCTTACGTTCGACCATGCGAAATTTACCGCTACTGGATAATTCATTACTTAGCATTGATGCTAGGCCTCTAGCAACGCCATCATTCCACCAGGAGACATCCGCACTATTTTTAAACTGAGCGACGGCCATTCGCGGTTTGCCAGCTGCAAACGAATTAGTAAAAGTTAATGCGATTGTAGTGATAATAAAAAACTGCAATAACTGCCGTGTATTCTTAGTTATATTTCTCATTATATTCATCCTTAAAGTTCTCACGCAAATTATAAATAGATTGATTTTTAATATAGATTGATGAATATATAAGTATACGATAATCGATAAATTTGAGCAATAATATGACAATTGTTATTAGCGTATAAAAATTATTAGTATCTTTCAATTCAATAAACTTAAGACCAAATATCAATTTGAATAAGAATTTATCGTATTAGGGTAATTGCGAAGTACTATGTAATAAAAATCTCTACAAGATTAATTATTTATAATAATAAATCACTGTTGTCCCGTTAACTTTAGCCCTATTTCACGAAAGGCAGTAATTTAAAGTTAAAATGAGAGAATGGTTGAAGGAGACATGAAACTAGAAAATATTCGTCTTTGCGAAGCGGCGTACGCCGCTGAAGCAATCTCGTAAATAGAGTGATATTTTTTTGAACAAGAATGGCGAAAATGATTA
>QIKQ01000348.1 GCA_003233075.1 Gammaproteobacteria bacterium | reverse complement strand
GTGATACGCTTTCGTTTTAAATAGCCTGAAAAATATTTTATCTTCAGCACCTTACGCACCCTCGCTACGAGTCAACTGATTAATCTAGGTTCAAATAATGGGCAGGGCTTGCTCGTAATTTCTCTAACTCACTGCAATCGTTTATTCGCTTCATTTCATGATGCTCAGGGTGGTTTGCCCAACGCACGTCGTGTGCGTGGACAAACGCCTGCCGTCCATGGCAGGCAACACCCTTGCGTTTTCATGAAATGTAACGATCAATTGCAATGCTCGCGTAGAGAAATTAGCGAACCAAGCGCACCGCTATTCGTTGTGGGGGAGAGGTGATAGTTCGGGCCGCTCACGCACATCCTTGTGCTTTGCGGCATAAAACCATCCATGGTTAAAAACCGCCGGCCCTGTAGGCCGACGAGTTTTCAGTCGTAGCCCGTTCGTTCACCGCGTTCACCTATAGCGGACTACGTGTAAAGGGCTTTACAGGGCGCTCGTTTTTAGTGAGTGATAACAAACCCTAGAGCGACGACTGAATAGGGGTTGGCCTTTAGGACAACAGTTGTAACGTCTACCTCTGCATTCGTCGGTCTCCGTGGCCTACATAACATACGACCATTCATGTCCATAAAACGCTGAGTACAGAAAAGAATTTTGTTGAAGAATTAAGAGTAATGTGATCTTAGTTTATCTTAATGTTTGTTTCTACCTACCCTTTCTCTCCATTAAGTCATAGAAACGAGCACCCGTCTATTGCCCGTGAAGGATTTTCGGCCATGCATGCAGAGCATATTATCAATCAATAATAAGTCACCGTTTTGCCATGGAAATATAATTTCATTTCGACGATAACAGTCTCGAATTTCGTCCAAAATTTCAATTGATAATGGTTGACCATTGCCAAAATATGCATTTTTTGGCAAATATTGTTCGCCGTAATGTTCAATTAATTTGTTTTGGCGTGTGCCATCCCAATTACTTATATGCCATTGTTCGGCTTGATTAAACCAGACTTCTTCTTTCGTTATTGGATGAATAGCGAGAGCGGCTTGCTTGGAATGTGTTGCTAAGCCTTCATCAGACCAGTTATAAGTCATATTATTATTTTTGCAGTACTTTTCGACAATACTTTTATCTTCCGTCTCAAATACTTGCTGCCAAGAACGGCCTATGCCCCAGCCTGGATGTAAATTTTGCGTGTACAATATTTCTTGTGCAGATAATAATTCAATTAGTTGCTCAGAAATGCAATTCAATATCGCCGTGCTCGAAGCGAGCGTGGTTTCGCCACCAGTCTCGGCGGCGTGCTCACAAAAAAATAAAAGCCGCTTAGGAAATACCTTGGTATAGGACATTTCATTGTGTAGGCTGATTTCTAATTGCTGAGGGTATTCTGTTGAAGTGTATACCTGATCGCCTAAGCGAGTGCGCGGTGAATTACCACCAGTATAATCTATTAATTCGAAGTCAAATGCAGTTATCGCAGAGGAAAAATCAGACTCATTTATACAATCAAAGCCTCGGAATAGTATTGCAGCGTGTTCATATAATAAGTTAGACAAGCTTTCTTGTTCAGCTCGCAAATAATCGCAAAGAAAAGACAGTGACTTCTCGTTATCATTCTCGGCGCGAATAAGTAAAGGTAGCTTACTAGTATCAAGTAATGGTTTTATTTGCATAAGATTGTGCGGATTCTAAGCCATTTTTGTCTTATGTAGCCCGGCTCTTCAGTGCCGGGTGCGATTAAAATTCAAATAAGGTCTTCGGTCATAGCTATTTTGTTCCCGCAGGCGATGAATTTACTATTTACGGTAGCTTTGTAGTCCCCATCAAATCACGATCGATTTCTCGCGCTGCTTCACGGCCTTCGTTTATGCCCCATACAACCAAGGACTGACCACGTCGGCAATCGCCAGCGGCGTATACGCCAGCGACACTGGTATTATATTTACCGTATTCTGCTTGATAATTAGAACGGGGGTCTAGTTGAATATTATTATCACTGTTTAAATAGTGTTCTGGACCTAAAAAGCCCATGGACAAGAAAACTAAATCGGCTTGCCAGGTTTTTTCACTACCAGCAACTTCAGACATTTGCCAGCGGCCAGTCTTGTCTTTGTTCCAAGCAACTTGAATGGTTTTAACTCCTTTTAAGTTACCTTGCTCATCACCGACAAACTCTTTGGTCAATAAGCTATAGGAGCGAGGATCAGATCCAAAGCGCACGGCGGATTCTTCATGACCGTAGTCTACGCGAAAGATAACGGGCCATTCGGGCCAGGGATTGTCATCGGCTCGCTCAGCGGGAGGCTGAGGCAAGAGTTCAAAATTTGTCATTGACGTACAACCATGACGAATGGAAGTGCTAATGCAATCGGTGCCGGTATCGCCGCCACCAATAACAATCACTTTTTTATCTTTTGCGGAAATATAGTTGCCGTCTTCTAAATTACTGTCCAACAGGCTTTTGGTGTTGGCCGTTAGAAATTCCATCGCGAGGTGCACACCTTTAAGATCTCGACCTGGAACTTCTAAGTCGCGAGCCTTTGTCGCACCTGTTGCGAGTAATACTGCGTCGTTATCTTGTTGTAAAGTGTTTAAACTGATTGTTTTGCCAATGTCTGAGTTGGGAAAAAATTCGACGCCTTCTTGTTTTAATAAATCAATGCGTCGCTCAATTAACTTTTTTCCCAACTTCATATTCGGAATACCGTACATCAATAAACCACCAAGTCGGTCTGCTCGCTCGTAGACTTTAACGCTGTGTCCGGCTTGATTGAGTTGAGCAGCCGCAGCAAGCCCGGCTGGTCCAGAGCCAACAATAGCACATGTTTTACCGCTTCGACTTTGAGGAATATTAGCTTGCACAATATTATCATCGAAACCACGGTCGATAATTGCACATTCAATATTTTTAATAGTGACAGCAGGGTTGGTGATACCGAGAACACAAGAGCCTTCGCAAGGCGCAGGGCAGACTCGACCAGTAAATTCAGGAAAGTTATTTGTCTTGTGTAAGCGATCGAGTGCGACTTGCCAACGATCGTTGTAAACTAAATCGTTCCATTCGGGTATTAAATTATCAACCGGGCAACCTGTAATTGATTGGCAAAAAGGTACGCCGCAATCCATACAGCGTGCACCTTGAGTCTGTAATTGCGCGGCATTATGTTTTGTATAGATTTCGCCATAATCATTTAGCCGATCGTGTGCGTCGCGATAAGGCTCGGTTTTGCGTTCAAACTCTTTAAATCCTGTGACTTTACCCATTATTAATATTATTCCTCAATCTATAGTTCTATGCTTAGACAGCGACCGTTTTTTGTTTTTTCGACTGACCCATTTCTGCCAGTGCACGCTTGTAATCGCTAGGCATTACTTTAACGAATTGTTTCACAATGTTGCCCCAATCACTTAGGATTACATTTGCTACGCTGGAATTAGTATATTGTTGATGATTTTCAATTAACTGCTTTAGCTCGTTAATGTCTTCGTTTACGTTTAGCTCTTCAAATTCAATTGTACCAAGATTACATTTTGCTTTGAAAGTTTCATTTTTATCCCAAATATACGCGACACCGCCACTCATACCGGCAGCGAAGTTCCGACCAGTCTCACCTAAAATGACGACACGACCGCCTGTCATATATTCACAGCCATGATCGCCCACGCCCTCAACAACGGTGCGCGCACCTGAGTTACGGACACAAAAGCGTTCAGCGGCAATGCCTCTAAAATAGGCTTCGCCAGCCGTAGCGCCGTAGAGAACTACATTGCCAACCAATATATTGTTTTCTGCAATGAAGCTGCTTTGCTTATCGGGATAGACAATTAGCTTGCCACCACTAAGGCCCTTGCCGACATAATCATTGCTGTCACCTTCTAATTCAATGGTCACACCTTTTGCTAAAAATGCGCCCAGACTTTGTCCGGCAGAACCAGTTAATTTAATGTGAATGGTATCTTCTGCTAACATTTTTTCGCCGCATTGGTTGGCAATAAGGTTAGATAACATAGTGCCAACTACACGATTAGTATTAATGATTGGCAAGTCAATGTGTACCTTTTCGCCGTTTTCAATGGCAGGCTTGGCTAATTCCATGATTTGTTTATCAAGTGCTTTTTCAAGTTCATGGTCTTGACTTTGAGTTTGAAATACCCCCGTCGTTTCATGCGGTTTTTTCGCAGGCGTTAGCATAGAGGTTAAATCTAGACCATCAGACTTCCAATGCTGAATTGCCTTGTTTGTTTCGAGCAGTTCCACCTGGCCGATCAAATCTTTAAAGGATTTAAAACCAAGTTCGGCCATGATTTCGCGAACTTCTTCTGCAACCATAAATAAGTAGTTAACCACATGCTCGGGTTTGCCTTTAAACTTTTTGGTTAATTCAGGGTCCTGAGTGGCAATGCCAACCGGGCAGGTATTGAGATGACACTTGCGCATCATAATGCAACCTAAGGTGATTAAGGGTGCGGTAGAAAAGCCAAATTCTTCAGCGCCTAGTAAGGCGGCAATAACAACATCACGCCCGGTTTTTAACTGGCCATCTGTTTGTAATACAACTCTAGAACGTAAATTATTCATAACCAGGGTTTGGTGAGTTTCGGCGACACCAAGCTCCCAAGGTAGACCCGCGTGTTTGATAGATGTTAGCGGAGACGCGCCAGTACCGCCATCATGTCCCGCGATGACGAGGTGGTCGGTTTTAGCTTTGGTAACGCCAGTCGCAATCGTACCAACGCCAATTTCAGATACCAACTTAACGCTAATGCGTGCTTTTGGATTCGAATTTTTCAAATCATGAATTAGCTGGGCAATATCTTCAATCGAATAAATATCGTGATGTGGCGGTGGGCTTATTAGACCTACGCCCGGAGTAGAATGACGTATACGTGCAATAGTGGTATCGACTTTTGTTCCAGGTAGCTCGCCACCCTCACCAGGTTTTGCGCCTTGCGAAATCTTAATCTGAATTTCATCAGAATTAGCTAAATACCAGTTGGTCACGCCAAAGCGGCCCGAGGCTACTTGTTTAATCGCAGATCTTTTCGAGTCACCATTGGCGAGAGGAGTAAAACGTGCTGAATCTTCGCCACCTTCACCGGTATTTGACTTGCCACCGATGCGATTCATGGCGATTGCTAAGGATTCATGGCTCTCTTTTGAAATCGATCCAAAACTCATCGCGCCCGTGCAAAAACGTTTTACTATTTCTTTTGCTGGCTCGACTTCACTGAGTTCAATTGGATTTGAAACTGGTTTGAAATTTAATAGTCCACGTAGAGTACATTTTCTGGTGGCTTCCTTATCGGAAAATTCTGAAAATCGTTTATAGGCATCACGGCTGTTTGTCCGCGCTGCTACTTGTAAGTCGGAAATTGTTTTTGGGTTCCACATATGTGCTTCACCACCGGCACGCCAGTGATAATCACCTGGATTGCTAAGCGTGTTCGTTGCATCATTAGTGTGATAGCCAAGTTCGTGACGACGCGCGATTTCCTTGGTTAAGACATCAAAACCAACGCCTTGTATTCGGCTAGCGGTATCGATGAAACATTTAGCTATAACATCGTCGGCTAAGCCAATTGCTTCAAATATTTGTGCGCCCTTGTAAGACTGTAGAGTCGATATACCCATTTTAGCCATTACTTTGAGCATGCCTTTGGCAACCCCCTTGCGGTAGGCTTCGACGATTTTATCGTCCGAGTCAAATTTGCTACCCGATAAAATATTGTCTCTTTGTGCTTGCCATAAGGCTTCAAAGGCAAGATAAGGATTAATTGCGTCAGCACCGTAACCAATTAGCAAGCAATGGTGATGTACTTCTCGTGCTTCAGCAGACTCCAATATAATTGCGATCTGGGTTCTTTTCGATAATTTGACTAGATGATGGTGCACCACACCCGTGGCTAATAATGAACTTAATGCCATTCGTTCTTTATTGGTTTGCCGGTCAGATAAAACAATAATGCTACAGCCATCACTAATTGCCTGTTCGGCTTCAGTGCAAATTCGATCAAGGGCGTCGAGCAATTCACTTGAATCTTCAGTTTTGTTAAAGGTAATATCGATCGTTTTTGCGCGCCAGCCTCGATGATTCATGTGTTTAATCGCAGCAAGTTCTTCGTTGCGCAGAATTGGATGAGGCAAATGTAAGCGATGAGCGTGTTCAGGGCTAGTTGCTAGTAGATTTCTCTCGGGACCAATAAAACACTCCAGTGACATCACTACTTCTTCGCGAATCGAATCAATAGCTGGGTTAGTGACCTGCGCGAAAAGTTGTTTGAAATAATCGTATATCATGCGTGGTTTATCAGAAAGGCAGGCCAGAGCAGCGTCATTGCCCATGGAGCCGACTGGGTCACGTAATTCTTTAACCAAGGGGACGAGCATAAACTGCATAGTTTCGGATGTATAACCAAAAGCGCGCATGCGTTCAATTAATGTTTCAGGTTTAAAGCCGTGCGGCTCTACTTCACAGTCTAAGTGGCTGAGTTCGATAGTTTGTTGCTTAATCCAACCTTGATAATCTTGTCGTGCAGCAAATTCTTGTTTTAATTCCTCATCAGGAATCATTCGACCCGTTTCAAAATCTATTAAAAACATTTTACCAGGTTGAAGCCTGCCTTTTGCTTTAACATTTTTTGGATCAATTTCAAGTACACCTACTTCGGAAGCCATGATAACTTTATCATCGTGTGTTAAATAGTAACGGCTTGGCCGCAAACCATTTCGGTCTAACACGGCGCCAATGTAGCGGCCGTCAGTGAAGGCAATTGACGCAGGACCATCCCAAGGTTCCATCAATGAGCTATTAAATTTATACAGTGCTTTCTTGTTAGCATCCATTAAATCATTAGACTGCCAAGCTTCAGGCACCATCATCATGACGGACTCTTGTAGGGTGCGGCCGCTCATTAATAAAAACTCAAGTACGTTGTCAAATGTTCCAGAATCGGAACAGTCGGGTTCAACGATTGGGAAAAGTTTTTTTATTGAATCACCAAATAATTCACTTTGTACAGAGCCTTCACGAGCCCGCATCCAATTGACGTTACCGCGCAAGGTATTGATTTCGCCATTGTGGCTCATAAATCGATTTGGTTGCGCTCTATCCCATGAAGGAAAGGTGTTGGTTGAAAATCTTGAGTGAACCATGGCAAGATGTGATTCGAAATCATCCGCGTTCAAATCAAGATAAAACTGCATGACTTGTTCAGGAGTCAACATGCCCTTGTAAATGATTACTTTGGTTGACAAGCTGCAAACATAAAATAAAAAGGATTGTTTTAAATCCTCATCGTTTTTAATTTTGTGCGTTACTTGTTTGCGTATTAAGTATAATTGTCTTTCAAATACTTCGGCCTCAATGCCATCTGCGGCTGCTATAAATAGTTGCAACATGTGGGGCTGTGAGTCACGCGCACTAGGACCAATGTCGGCAGCGTCAGCGTCAACAGGCAGGTTTCGCCATCCCAAGCAAATTTGGCCTTCGGCCTTAATTGCTTGCTCAAATATTAATTGGCATTTCTTTCGTTCTAGTTCGTCTACTGGTAGAAAAACATTGCCTGCGGCAAATTTGCCTGCCTCAGGTAAATTTATGTTTAAGTCTTCTTTTGCGACGCGTTTTAGAAAATTATGTGGTAGCCCGGTTAACATGCCGGCGCCATCGCCAGTATTGGTTTCACATCCGCAGCCACCTCGGTGTACCATACGTTTTAGAATATGGTCTGCATCAAGAATTATTTGATGACTGGGTCGTTTTTTTATGTCAGCAACAAATCCAACACCGCAGCTGTCTTTTTCAAACTGTGGGTCATAGAGGCCGTGCTTGCCCGGCCTAGAAATAGGATTTGATTTTACTCGCCTGCTTGTCATCAAGGTCTCCGCTTTTAATCTTTATGCGTCTCTATGCGCTAAAAAAAATGGCTAATTATGCCAATTTAAAATTTGTCATTATCGTTAATACCCTTAGCATATAAAGGGAATTAGTTATTGCTGATTCCGATTAGCGTGAATTGAACTCAATCGATAATCGGGCCAGATATTATATAGCACTCTGGCTTGGTAAATGAATATATAAATAAGAAGGGGATCTAAGCAAATTTTATACGCTCACTTTAGATCTTGCTTCAAACTCGGCTTTATCATAATATGGGCGAGCGACGAATATAACCACTTGTTTTTAAAGAAAAAAATTATCATCTAAAATGGCTAATTTATTAGCTACAATCGCATTGTAAATTCATCAAAGCGAAGCTTTTTTTTCATAATATAAGCGAGATTTTAGCTTGAAAATTGAAGGAATAAATCGCCAATATTTTAAGAATACTTTAGCCTAGACATAATCAGTTGACTCGTAGCGAGGGTGTATAAGACGTTGAAGATTAGTTATTTTTTAGGTGATTTAAAGCGACAGCGTATTACCCATACAGTGAGTTTGAAATCATCTAAAAAATGGCTTAGATTTAGTGCATTATGCAGCCGCAGTAGAGCTCAACTGATTAATCTAGGCTTAGGCAAGCAATAGCCACTGGCCCGCTTATTTCCCAAATGATTCGGGTTCAGGCAAAATCTGCCAGAGCAGTATAGTATATTGTCCGAAAAAGTATTGTGCTTGCGGCAGTTTGACATAGGGACGTACCACGTATAATGGCTGTTTTAATAGCGTGGTCCATGTGCTTTATTATTAAAGAAAGCGATTTTAATTGCCACGGAGGGATAAAGAGGTTTATACAATGTTTCGTCAAAAAACAATTCGCTCTATCGCAAGCTCGGTTCTGGTATTAAGTTCTGTCATTCGCAGGCTACGTCCTAAAGTGTGGTCCTGGTGGTATAACGTACTTGCTCGTAGAGATAAGCAAGGCGAATTACTTTTTATGAATTATGGCTATCGTGATTCCTCATCTGATCGATTAGATCTAGTGCCCGATGATGAAAAATATCGTCTACCGATTCAGCTTTATGAACATGTTATTAGTCAACTCGATTTGTCTGGAAAAGAACTGCTCGAGGTTGGTTGTGGACGAGGCGGTGGGCTTGATTATATTGCTAGTTATAAAAATATACTTCAAGTGACTGGTGTTGATATTTCTAAAAATGCCATAGATTGGTGTCGTGAGCACCATCATTCAGAAAATGGATTATTTGAAGTAGGCAGCGCAGACGCCTTGCCATTAGATGATAATTCAATTGATGTCATAATTAATGTTGAGTCGTCGCATTGTTATCCGTCAATGAAAGATTTTTTAAGCGAAGTGCGGCGGGTATTAAAACCAGGTGCTTATTTTAGTCTGTGTGACATGCGAACGCCAAAGGGCTTATTAGAATTAGACCTAGCCTTGCAGAATTCAGGCTTAGAACATGTGGCAGATAATGATATAACAGATAATGTCGTAGCTGCACTCGAACAAATTAGTGATACTCGTCAAAAAGATATTTTGAATAAGGTTCCGTTGGCTTTTCAAAAACTATTTGGCGAGTTTGCCGCCTTGAAAGGCAGTAAAATTTATTTAAAAATGCAGAGCCGTGAATTAGTTTATGTCAGTCGCGTGTACAAAAAAACGAGTTAGATTCAGCTTACCCCGCAGCTTGCTGCGGGGAAGTTTATTTAACGTGCGTACCCAAAAAGTTAATTTTGAACTATTATTACGGATTTAAATCTGACGTTTCAACGTTAACTGTCAGGGTTGGTTAGTTGTGTTTTTATGCAGCCGGATATAAATTGGATAATTATCTTAGGCAAGCTCTGATTTAATCTGCGTTTCTTTAGACATGCAATTTAGAATTTGTTTTGTTTTGTTTTGTTTTGTTTTGTTTTGTTTTGTTTTGTTTTGTTTTGTTTTGATTAGAGATATCGCCGTTATATCAAACTTTTAAAAAGGTGTATTATGTTGAAAATTCGAACTCTATTATTTATTGGTTTATTTCTGATATCTTCTTGTGATAAGCCAAACTTCGATTCGAATAACAGCAAAAAAGCCCAGTCTGCTTATAGTTACAAGGGCACAGCAGCAGCGCAAGATAAGATAGATAAAGTATCGAAAAAAGCAGACTTACGCAGTAAGTTACCTTCGAACGCTATAGCCTATATGCGTATTCCTAATTTTTGGTCATTTTTTTCGACGCCCAAGGGTAATGTGTTAGATAAGGCGCTACGAGATTCAAAGCATGTTGAAACAATAAATAAGTTAAAGCGTGGTTTATTTAAAAATGTATTTAGCAAAGATCAGAGTGGCGCCCGCCATCACTTAGCATTGTTTTTTTATCATTTAAATGCGCCAATAGAAATGGCGGTATTAAATAATTTCGGACAGTCTGGGTCAGCTACTCTATCGAGCTCATCGACACAAAGTGCACCAAATTATTTGCTATATTCTAAGCTTGATTTTAAAACCATTGATGAGTTTAGCCAATTTCTTAAGGTATTTATAAGTGAAGCAAAAAACGTAAAAGAGCTCATGGCAGTTGATGCAAATGGCGAAGGCTCCTTAATGTTAGACGGTCTAAAATATTTTTATAAGTTTAATCCGCTTGAAGGTGAATTAATTTTAATTACTGGGCTCACTGCAACTCAATCTCGGGCGAAGACTATCATTAGCTCATTGAAGAAGTCACGCCATGTTATGCATGATCTGGAGTCAAAAATAGATGATAGTTACTTGGGTTTTTTCTTCTGGATAGACACAAGTAAAGTCACAAGTAATTTTGGCCGCGTTTTTAACTCGAAAATTATGCGTAAATTTAGTATGCCTTTGGCGATGACTAAAGAAGTAGCAGGTGGTTGGGGTGTATCGCATGACAAAGGCAGAATCCAATTGGTTGTGAAAACGCATTTCAATATGACGACTTACGTTGACAACTTTACAACGCCAATAAATATAAATGCGGCAGGCGAGCCCACGTTAGTTATTGCACTTGCGATACCAGGGCCAACGCAATGGCAGTCTATGAAAGGTTTTGTTAAAGGTTCTTCAGGAAGTTATCGTCAGAAACGATTTGATAGTGGCATGGACAAAATGAAGCAAATGTTTGGCTTTAATGTTGTCGAATTAATCCATGCGATAGGGCCTCAGTTAGTGCTTTATTTTGATAAAACAGGTGAATACTTTGCTATTCAAATTCGAGATAAAAAGAAATTTTCTGAATTATTGAAGAATATAGTTAAGACATCGAAATTGCCTTTTAATCAATATAAGAGTGGCGAACAAGAAATTAATTACTTACAAATTCCATTATTGCCTAGGCATAAGATGCATTTTAGATCGAAATTACCAACCTTATTTCAGGCATTTCTAAAGCGACGCATACATTTATATTGGGTTGAACAAGGCAATTACGCTATTCTTGCAAGCGTGCCACAAATGCTAAGTGATCAAAGTCGTTATCCGCAGAAAATTAATATCGGCAAATGGCTGGTAAATAAACAAAAGCAATCGACCAACAAATCCATAATGCTATTATCGACTAAAGTGAATTCATCGCCGCGTCACATGTACTACATGTATTTACAGATGTTGCAAATGATTGGCGACATGGTCGACTATCCAGTTGAACTTGCCAATTTACCAAGTGCCTGGGAACTAGATTTACCAAAGGAAGGTAGTTTTGGTTTAAAAATTGATCTCGATAAAGAATTTATAGCATTCGAACTATTATTTGAAAGTAATCCCTTTGAGTTTATTGCTGGCACAAATATGACGACTGTCGCGGTGGTAGGGATTTTAGCGGCGATAGCAATACCGGCTTATAATGATTACGCTATACGGGCTAAGGTTGCTATGGGAATTTCATATGGAGAATTATATAAAACAGAGGTAAATAAATATTATTTAAAGTACAAAAAATTTCCAGATCAGCAAGCACTTGCGAGCGCTCCTTTTAAGGATCTCGTCGTACTAAGCAAGCTGTCTTCCCAGGGAATTCGTTACGCCAATGTTGAGCCTCAATCGGGTAAAGTAGTTATTCGTTTTACTGGTAAAAAGTTGTGGGGAGCATCAATAATTTTATCACCCATCGTCGAAAAGGGCAGTTTAGTGCGATGGCAGTGTGAGAGTACACTGGCCTATAAACTTACTCCGGCAATTTGTAGGCACTAGCCCGCTCAGCGTCCTGAGCATGCACAGCTTGCAAAGGATCACCTAAATTCCAGCGTCATTGCTGACTGAACTATTTTTCTCTCATGTTTACATTAGTGTTAGGTAATATTCTTCTCTAATTGAATTAGACTACAAATAGCCTGTTATTTTGCTTGGGTGAGATTGTCAATTCTGCTAGTATTTAGCTGGTGTTGTTACTATTGAGCTGTATTAATAGTTGCGTCAAATAGTGTTTTGCTGTGGGGTAATGCTATCGCGTCAATAAAAAAATAATAGGGAATGTACTATGAAAATTGGAAGATTAAGCTGTCCAATATGTTCAAAAAAATGTATGTCAGTGTTTAGAAAAGTATTGTTAGGTCCCTTAGTTAGTGTGAAGTGTAAGGAATGCAATAATTTTATTAGTTCGGCTTGGATTAAATCAATACTAAGTATTATACCTGCCGGCGGTGTTTCCTTTGCTGCTTGGGCTATTATGTCTTCGACTCTAAAAGAAAAATTTCCCTTTATGACTAATATTAGTCAAAGTCCTGAAGAGTGGGCTGTATATGGTTTACTTGCAGGTGTACTTCTTATTACTGCGCCTTTATATTTATTTTGGGTGCCGCTAAAACTTCGTCACATGTGACTTTTGCATAAAGTTTAATTGTGTTGATGATTGTGCTTAGAATAAGCAAGCAAGTATAGGAGTTAGGTTTAATAGGTGTGTTGGAGATGGGATTAAAATGCGCATCGAAATGCGATCCTTGCATACCGATGCACTTCCGTATCCTTGGAAATCTTTACGTTTATCCTGGTGCTAGTCCGTTAACTGCTTAGTCCTTTAAACTAAATCCCGCAATCCTTAGCGAAGATTGTTTCCATGAGAACTAGTCTGTCACATCCCTTAGGCAATTGATGTCAGCAATGGACTTTATTCTTGTAGGATATGACCTACAGTTAAAATACTAAGCATATAACATAAAAACACATAGTGTATAAAAAACAATAGTTTAACAAGAATTCTTATGTATTATCTAATCGCCTTAAGTGTAAAGCTTCAAGTATATGGTTTTTATTTATAGAGTCTATGCCATCAAGATCAGAAATGGTGCGAGCAATTTTTAGAACTTTGTAATAAGAACGAGTTGATGCGCCAAACTGGTTAATTGTTTCGGCTAAGAAGTGAGCGTCTACTTTTTTTAAACGACAAACTGACTCTATTTCTTGATTGGATAAGTTTGAGTTTAAAGATTTGTTGCGAAGCATTTGCAGCTGCCGACAAGCAACTATTTTTTTTTGTATTTGTTTACTGTTAGCAGCATTGCTTGATTGTGCTTGTGAAAGTTCAGAGACGGGAATTCGATTCACAAAAACTTGCAAATCGATTCTATCCAAAAGTGGCCCAGAAATTTTTGATCTATATTTTTGAATTTGTTCTTGCGTGCAAGTACATTGTCGTTGACTATCGCCTAAAAAACCACAAGGGCAAGGATTCATGGCGGCCACTAACAAAAAACGGGCAGGGAAATCAACTTGACGAGCAGCGCGACTTATCGTCACTGAGCCTGCTTCCATGGGCTGGCGTAATACTTCAAGCGCATTGCGACTAAATTCAGGTAGTTCATCTAAAAACAATATGCCATTGTGAGCAAGTGAAACCTCACCTGGTTGTGGATTTGAGCCTCCGCCTATGAGGGCAATTGCAGACGCGGTGTGATGTGGTGCGCGAAAAGGTCTACGGCCCCAGTCGCTTGCGCTAAACCCTAAATGGCTGATTGAGAAAACGGTAGCGGATTCGCATGCTTCAGTTTCTTCTAGGTCAGGAAGCAGACCGTTGAGGCGATTGGCTAACATTGTTTTACCCGTGCCTGGTGGGCCGACAAAGAGCAAGCTATGATTGCCTGCCGCCGAAATCTCAAGTGCGCGTTTTGCATGGTCTTGACCTTTGACTTCGGATAGATCGGGGATAGGCTTGCTTATTTGAATTGGTTTAGGGGCTGGATAAAAGCTGAGTGTTTGTATGCCGTTTAGGTGATTGCATACTTCAAGTAAATGCTGAGCTGGAATAACATTTAACTCACTAATAAGTTTGGCCTCGTCCGCGTTGTCAGCGGGGCAAATTAAATTTCGCTTAGATTGTGCTATTTTTACAGCGCTAGGTAAAATACTGGTTATTGATCTTAGTGTTCCGTCCAGAGCAAGTTCGCCTAAAAACTCAAGGTTCTCAATTTTATTGCCAGACAATTGTCGGCTTGCGATTAAAATGCCAATAGAAATCGCAAGATCAAATCGTCCCCCTTGTTTACGAAGTTCGGCTGGGGCAAGATTGACGGTGATGCGTCGAGCTGGAATAGTAAAATGATTAAAAATTAGGGCGCTTCGAACTCGGTCTTTGCTTTCGCGTACGCAAGTTTCAGGCATGCCAACAATTGAGATACCAGGTAAACCAGGACTAATGTGTACTTCCACTGAGACTAAAGGTGCGTTAATACCTAATTGTGCACGGCTATAGATTTTAGCAAGCGACATTTTTTACGCGCAATAGGTTTTTTCTAAACATGATATTCCACATAAGCGTTAATACGAATAAAAAAATATAAATAATCTACTTTGATCGTTTCGGTTAAAACGACGTGAGATTGGAATAGAAAAGGTTCTATTTTTTTGAATGAAGACTTTCGAGATCAGCGATTTGCTTTTCTAGCGCTGCTAATTTTTCTCGAGTTTTAGCTAAGACCGCAGTTTGAATGTCAAACTCATCGCGGCTAATTAGGTTAATTTTCGAAAAAAATGCTTCAACAGTACTGCGAACATTTTGTTCGACTTCCGTTTTTATTTGGCTTACACCTGGTGGAATCGCGTCGGCGATTTTTTGAGAAAATTCGTCAATTATTTTTGGGTCAATCATTTTAATGCCTTCGCATACATGTTTTGGTATATCTAATTGGAACAGCAAAATAGTTTTGCTAGTTTAATTAGTACTGCTCATCTAATCATCTAATCATCTAACGCAAGCCTAAACTAAAATTTATTGCTGCGTGTTAATAATCACTTAGTAAAATCAGTCCACGTTATGCTTTGCGAATAGATTTAGTCTAGTAAGCCTTGTTCTAGATTAAGATTGTAATGAATTAATGGTTCATCGCCAACAACATTTCTTATGATTTTAGATGCCTAAAAGCAAATAGAGGCAAATAAAAGCCGTATGAATAGTTAAAATAATGAGCACCAATATAGTGCAATAGTGTGCATCAATTCCCTGTGTTAGTGCACCTAAACAGAGCAAATCTTAATCTAAATAATATAAGCAACTGTTATTAAAGAATATTAATTCTGGCACAGGAAGTGCAGAAATAGACCTTGTAAGTATATATAAACCCAACTTTTTATCCGAAATCGTACTTGTGACGTTAGTTACGGGTACAAGCTCTATCTGTTAAATCGCAAGATAGAGATTTGTTAGGAGGCAATAAAATGAAATTAATAACAGCGATTATTAAGCCCTTCAAACTAGATGACGTCCGTGAGGCCTTATCTGAAATTGGAGTGCAAGGCATTACCGTCACTGAAGTTAAAGGTTTTGGCCGTCAAAAGGGTCACACTGAGCTTTATCGTGGCGCAGAATACGTGGTCGACTTTTTACCGAAGGTCAAATTAGAAGTAGCAATTAATGATGATATGCAAGATAAAGTCATAGAAGCAGTTACTAAAGCTGCGAACACCGGCAAAATCGGTGATGGCAAAATCTTCGTCTTCGATCTTGAGCAAGCAATTCGCATTAGAACCGGTGAATCCGGCTCTGAAGCGCTTTAGATATTAGAGCGATGGAGGAAAATAAAAATGAAACAAAATAGTAATAAGCGATTATTCGCATTTCTGATGGTAGCCGGTTTACTGCTATTGCCTCTCTCAGGTTTTGCAGAGGATGCAAAACTTAATTCTGGTGACACCGCTTGGATGATAGTGGCTACCGCATTGGTTCTATTGATGACTATTCCTGGTCTTTCTTTATTCTATGCAGGTATGGTTCGATCTAAAAACGTGCTTTCTGTATTAATGCAATGTTTTGCCATTACTGCAGTGATGAGCATTCTTTGGTATATGTTTGGATACAGTCTTTCGATTGAAACTGTCAAGGAAGTCGGGGGTGAAAAAGTATCGCAAAGTATTATTGGCCTCTCATCTATCATTGGCAGCGCTGATAAATTCTTTTTAGCTGGACTAAAGCCTGACTCACTCAGTGGAACAATCCCAGAATCAGTCTATATCACTTTTCAAATGACTTTCGCTATTATCACGCCAGCGCTGATTGTTGGTGCATTTGCTGAACGTATGAAGTTCTTGCCAATGCTGGTATTTATGATTTTGTGGTCATTCCTAGTTTACTATCCGATTTGGCACATGGTTTGGGGCGGTGGTCTCATTTCAAGCTGGGGCGCATGGGATTTTGCGGGTGGCACAGTGGTTCATGTTAACGCTGGTATCGCAGGTCTAGTCTTAGCAATCATGTTAGGTAAGCGTAAAGGTTATCCGACAACGATGATGGCTCCACATAACCTATCGTTAACGGTAGTCGGTGCTTCACTGCTTTGGGTTGGTTGGTTTGGTTTTAATGCCGGTTCTCAATTAGCAGCTGACGGTACGGCGGGTATGGCAATGTTGGTTACTCAGCTAGCATCTGCATCAGCGGCATTTGCTTGGATGGCAATGGAATGGATTAGGCATGGCAAACCGAGTGTCTTAGGTATTGTTACTGGGGCGGTTGCAGGTCTTGTTGCTATTACACCTGCTTCTGGCACAGTCGCTCCATTAGGTGGACTCATTATCGGTCTTTCGGCAGGGGTAATTTGTTTCATCGCTTCGACGAGTATTAAGCGCATGCTTGGTTATGATGACTCACTCGATGTGTTTGGTGTACATGCAGTGGGTGGTATCGTTGGTGCAATTTTGACTGGTGTTTTTGGTCACCCAGACATGGGCGGATTTGCGACTAAGGAAATGGTCGGTGATAAGTCGGTATTGGCGCAAACTTGGATACAAACTGAAAGTGTTCTGGTTACCATTGCTTGGTGTGCTGTTTTTAGTATTGCTATATTCATTGTCGTTAAAATCATATTTGGTGCTCGAGTTTCTGAAGATCAAGAAACTGAAGGATTGGATATCGCATTACACGATGAGAAAGGTTATAACCTTTAACTAGATATTAATTGATCCCTAAAACTAACTTTAGTTTTAGGGATTCAATTAGATTGAATGGGTTATTTTTAGGGTTATGCACACTCTAATAAAAGTGATACAAATTAATCAGACTGAAAGTTAATCCACTTTCAATTGTATTTGTAATCGTGATTGTAGTATTTAAGCGAGTTTAGACTCGCTTTTTTATTGCTTAAGAA
>QIKQ01000245.1 GCA_003233075.1 Gammaproteobacteria bacterium | reverse complement strand
TCGGTGATCACACCTCGCAACGACTAATTCCTTTGAGACGCCTCTTGTCTTTACATTGGATAATTTTGGGCATTCATATAATATTTAGCAACTCAGTGTTTAGACTGATTTCATGTCTCAAACAGTAACTCTATCAATTTAGTCCTATTTAGCTAGGTTTCATGAAATATTTTCATATTAAGCGGGACAGCAGTGAAATTTTATGTAGAATTGAAGCTATGCCCATTCGGGCTTCATTTTAAGCTTTGTTTTGTCAGGATAAGGTGTCGAACTGCAATTAGATACTTGCGTCAAAAATTAATAATTTAATTCTAGCATCCGCGAGTATGCGCGCTATAAATTAACATTCATTAGTCGCAATTTAAACCACAATTCGTTATGCTTCGGCTATGGAAGAGAGCGAAGAAAAAAACGAAAATACACGGCCTATCTCAAATCGTTTCAGGGGGTTTTTACCTGTCGTGGTTGACGTAGAAACTGCTGGTTTTAATGCAAATACTGATGCTTTATTGGAAGCAGCGGCAATGATCGTAGAAATGGATCAAGACTTTCAGCTGCAAATTGCGAGTACACATCATTATCATATTAAACCATTTGAAGGCGCCAATTTAGAAAAAGAAGCACTCGAATTCAACCAAATCGATCCGTATCACCCGTTTCGATTAGCGATTAGCGAACAAGAAGCACTTTCATCTATGTTTCGTTCAATTAGACACGCCATTAAAGAAAATAATTGCACTAGAGCAATATTAGTTGGACACAACGCGACATTTGATTTGAACTTTATAAATGCAGCTGCCAAACGCTGCGGCATTAAGCGCAATCCCTTTCATCCCTTTAGTTGTTTTGATACGGTCTCTCTCGCCGGACTGATGTATGGCCAGACTGTTTTAGCAAGAGCAGTAAAAGCGGCCGGATTAGATTGGGACAACAATGCCGCCCACTCCGCCAATTATGATGCAGAACGAACGGCGATGTTATTTTGCAAAATTATCAATACCTGGTCTCTCAAAGTGGGGCAACCAGAATCGTTTGATATTAGTCAAGCTGATCAAAACCCGGATCAAAATCAAGCTCAAGCTCAAGCTCAAGATCAAGATCAAGATCAAGATCAAGATCAAGATCAAAACCAAGATACAAGATGAATGCTAAGCACTCACCGCGTCTTTAGTCATTTTTTGCAAATCACCTTTTTCGAATAACTCTAAAGTAATATCACAGCCACCAATCAGCTCACCCTTTACATAAACTTGAGGAAAGGTCGGCCAGTCGGCAAAACGCGGCAGGTTTTCAAAAATTTCTGGATCCGCTAAAACATTAATATAACCAAACTCTACCTCGCAGGCCTTTAATGCTTCAACTGTTCGGCTTGAAAAACCACATTGCGGCATATCAGGCGTGCCTTTCATAAAAACGATGACAGGATTTTCGTCAACTTGCTTCTTAATTCGTTCCAATACGTCCATAACAACCTCTTTTGGGATAATTCAATAAATAGAATATTCATTTACAAGAGCGTATTTTAAACGCCACACAGGCTATATAAAACTAGCAATTTATAAGGTTTCTCTAATATGAGGTCAAAATAGACAATTTCAATCGAAATACCAATAAAATTCATTACATTTCGGTCACAAATATCATCTCCGTAGCCCGCAGGTCAATGCCATTAACTTAAGCTTTGTTATGACATATTTGCAACCTCGCACGGAGTGTTCGAAGAACGCGTACTGCGGGACCTAAGGTGCCTGACCCCTACATAGCATCAGGATTACTCGCATAACAATTTTAATTTATGAACCTGATGCTATGTAGGGGTCAGGCATCTTAGTTAAATCGAATCCACATTTCGCTGCAGCCAATACTCAAATAATGCAAGCTGCCAAAGCTTCGAACCTTTTATTCGAGTTAAATGTTTTTCCGGTTCTGCTAACAACTTATTGACATACGCTGCATTAAAAATGCCTCGTTGCTGTGCAGATTGTGAATGCAATATATCTTGCATAAAATCAAGGAATTCACCTCGAACATACTTCAATGCTGGTACCGGGAAATAACCTTTTGGCCTATCGATCACTGAGTCTGGAATGAGACCACGAGAAATCATTTTCAATAAATGTTTGCCGCCACTTTTGATTTTCAGCTCGGCCGGAGCCTCAAAAGCTAGCTCGATTAATTCGTGATCGAGAAATGGCACCCTCGCCTCTAAGCCCCAAGCCATGGTCATGTTATCAACGCGTCTGACCGGATCTTCGACTATGAGTTTAGTCACATCCATTCTTAATACTTGATCTAAATAGCTATCCGCATTGCTTGCCGTTAATTGTTTTTTAATAAATTGAGATGTGCTGTCTTCGCAGGCAAAATCAGCAGAAATCATTTCCAGATACTCACTGTGATCGCGATCAAAATAAAAGGGAGCAAATCTTGCTAATTCATCACCTTCTGCTGCGTGCATTTGCGGATACCAAAAATAGCCGCCAAACACTTCATCAGCACCCTGACCACTTTGCACCACTTTAACTTGTTTCGAAACTTGTTCTGCTAACAGATAGAAACCTATTGCGTCTTGCGCAAACATAGGTTCTGACATGGCATCAACTACTTCAGGCAAGCGCTTTAAGATTTGATCATTCGCAATACTAATTTTGTGATGTTGTGTTTTAAAACGCTCTACTATTGCATCGGAATAAATAAATTCATTGCCCATCTCTTCCGGTGTATCTTCAAAGCCAACTGAAAACGTACGAATATCCTCAACGCCCATATCACTTAGTAAGCCAACCAATAAAGACGAGTCCAGGCCACCCGACAGCAAAACTCCAACTGGCACATCGGATATCATTTTGCGTTTATAAATAGCCTGGCTTAGTGATTCGCGAATGGCCTCAGCCCACTCCCACTCAGAATTAAAACGATTGGTCCGTTTCGCTTGCAAATGCCAATATTGTTCGATCTTCGACTCACCGTTGGCATTAATAGTCATTGTGCAGGCTGGCAGTAACTTTCGCAGACCTTTAAATAATGTGGCAGGCGCCGGCACCACTGAGTGCAAACTAAATAAAGAATGCAATCCTGCACCATCAAATTCAGTATTAACTGATTTTTCGCTGAGCACCGCTTGGGAATTGGATGCGAAAACCAAGTGCTGGGAGTCTAAGCTGTAATAAAGTGGTTTTATGCCTAATCGATCACGCCCTAAAAATAATTCACCTCGCCGAGTATCCCAGATAGCAAAGGCGAACATGCCATTCAGTTTCTTGACACATGCGTTGCCCCAATGAGCATAAGCTTTGAGGATAACTTCACTGTCACCGTCTGAGAAAAACTCATAACCGGCAGCACCTAATTCTTTTCTAAGTTCAGGATAATTATAGATAGTGCCATTAAAGACTAAAACTAAACCTAACGTTTTATCAATTAAAGGCTGATTTGAACGATCACTCAGATCGATTATAGATAAGCGGCGATGCCCTAAACCGATTGGTCCTTGAATAAACTGGCCTGCCGAATCTGGGCCGCGTTTTTCCAACGCCTGCTGCATACGCGTAATAGTATCCGCCGCTGGGCTTTGCCCTTTAAAATCAAAAATACCGCAGATACCACACATTTGTAAACCATCGTCTTATGTAGCCCGCAAATAGCGTTTGTAGAACGCGACCTGCGGGTAATTTTTTAAAAATGAGCTAAAAAATTAAATGCCTACACTTAATGTTTAATAGTTTAGGACTTAATTTTAGTGATGTTGAAATTTAAGTCGATTATCAATTCCATGCACACCCTTCACTGAACGTACCAACAACTTTACGCGCCGCTTCATCCAACGCTTTTTGACTGTACCCGTTAGAATAACGCGACCATGATCGACACGCACATGAATTGTTTTAGCGTGAATATCGGGATCCTTTGCTAACTTTAATAACACGGCATGTTTAATTTTATAATCTTTATCAGCATGACTTGAACTTTCACCGCCGCTTACCATATAGGACGAAGTACAAGCAGACATCAGAGACAAAATACTAATAAGATAGACTAAATTCCAAAGACTTTTATTTTTCATGTTGACCATAAGCTCCTCCACCTGGAGTTTTAATTGTAAGTACATCACCTGACTTTAAAGACAAGCTTGTTTTTGCAGAAGTTGCCGTTCCATTTAAAAGATTAACTCCAACCTTGGCTGCGTCGCCGCCCTTTAAACCCCAAGGTTGGTAACGTCGTCTTTCAGTTAACAAAGTAACCTCAGTTGGCCCTAAAAATTCGAATTCCCTTATAATACCATCCCCACCCGGGTTTAGGCCATACCCACCTGATCCTTGTCGAATTGAATATTGTTTGACTCTTAGTGGGTATTTAGATTCTAAGACTTCAATTGGCGTATTAAGAGTATTTGTCATGTGCGTTTGCACCGCAGAAAGTCCCGCAGTCTGAGCACTCGCGCCCATTCCGCCACCTATCGTTTCGTAATAACTCCAACTTAATCCCTGTTTTCCACTCTCACTACGATAACCCATTGCAATATTATTCATACTACCCTGACTGGCGGCCGGTATAAGATCTGGAATCGCTTGCGCCAGCGCACCAAGTAAAACATCGACTATTCGTGAGCTAGTCTCTACATTACCGGCAGCGACTGCGGCTGGCGACAGTGAATTGAGTAAACAAGCACTAGGCGCTTTTATTTCTATCGGTTTAAAGCTGCCTGCGGTGGCCGGAGTTTGTTTTGGCATTAGGCAGCGAAACACATAGTAAACAGCAGCCGCAGTAACTGATATAGGACAATTAATATTGCCTTGGGTTTGAGCGGCGGTTCCAGCGAAATCAATACTTACTTTACAATTTTTTATCTGAATTTTTACACAAATCTTAATAGACTCATTGCCGAGCCCATCATCATCCATAAAATCTTCAAAGCAGTATTCACCATTCGGTATGTTTGCAATGGACTGCTCTGCGAGTGTTTGCGCGTAATGATTCAATTCTTTTAATTTACTGAGATAACTGTCCTCTCCTTGTAGGCGGATTAATTCAGCTAGCCGTAGGCCACCTTTCTGATTACAGCTTATTTGCGCATTGAAATCGCCGCGACTTTCTTGCGGACTCGCTAAGCTATTTAAAATCTTGTCATATACTTCAGCAAGCAATTCACCCTGACGCATTAAAAACTGCGGCGAAATGATTAAACCCTCTTGCTGCAAACTACTCGATAATGGCATTGATCCTGGTGACTCACAACCTATGTCTGCATGATGCGCGCGATTGGCAATAAATCCAAAAAGACGTTTTTGGATAAAAACTGGCCCAACTAGAGTGACGTCGGGCAAATGAGTACCACCCAAATAAGGGTCATTTAGAATCAGCATGTCGCCTTCACGCCACTCAAAGCGACTCACAATCGACCGCATTGCGTACGCCATGCTGCCTAAATGAACAGGAATATGTGCTGCTTGCGCACATAATTCACCTTTCTGATTAAATATCGCGCAAGAAAAATCCAGTCTGTCTTTTATATTCGGTGAGAATGCACTGCGCCTCAGAACGGCCCCCATTTCTTCACAAATCGCGTTGACGCGACTAGAAAAAAGACTCAGACCCAAGCTGTCGGTAGGTTTGCTCATCAGGTTAAAGTCTACCAGAGCAAGTCTCGGAACACTATTGACGGCGAAGTCTTACTAAAATGAGATATTGCAATCTTTTATAGGGTTTTTATAATAGCCGAGTCTTTTAGTCGGATTACATGATTTAGAACAATGAATCCACTATATAAAATATCACAGGAGCAATTTATGAACCCTTTAAATACCATTAAAGGCACCATTATCGCCGGATTTATACTCGCAGTCGTTCTAGGGATAGTGGTAAATAAATCCATTTCTAAACCCGGAACCACAGCAAACGATGCTGGCGCAGTAAAAACTATTAAAAAATAATTTAATAAATCGAGAGGAATTTGATATGTTCGAAATTGACCCATTAATATTTTGGAGATGGATTCATGTACTTGCTGGCATCACCTGGATTGGCATTTTATACTACTTTAACTTTATCCAAGTCCCTGCCTTAGCTGCAGCAGCAGCTGATAAAGATGGACCTGGACCTGCTGCGATTGGCAAATATATCGCACCTTTAGCACTGCTTTGGTTCCGCTGGGCGGCCCTACTAACTTGGATATCTGGCGCAGCTTATTTGATGGGCAGCGGCCGATTAGTGGATGCTTTCATGTTAAGCGAAAGCGCGCGCGGAATTGGTGTTGGCGCTTGGTTAGGTACAATTATGTTATTTAACGTTTGGGTCCTAATTTGGCCTAATCAGAAAAAAGTTCTCGGCATAGTTGAAGCATCAGAAGAAGAAAAAGCAACGGCAAAGCGCACTGCATTTTTAGCTTCGCGTACAAATACAATGCTTTCCATACCAATGTTAATGTTCATGATTTCTAACCACACACCTATGGTCGTTGGAAAACTACCCTTTATCAATTAGGTCATTTTGTGTCAAAAGTCAAAAAATGGCTTTTGACTTTTAAAATAAGACCTTATATGATTAAAAAAATGGCAGTTCCGAATCGGAACTGCCTTTTTGTTTTAACGCTAAACTTAAGACTCTTAATTTTGAGAATCAGACACATGACCGACACCCGTATGGCAACGTATAAGTCATTAAATATCAATCTAGTTAAGGGTCAAGGCGCCCAGGTTTGGGATTCTAATGGCAAAGAATATTTAGATGCGCTCAGTGGTATCTCTGTGTGTAGTCTAGGTCATGCGCCACAAGAAATTACCGATGTGATTTGCGACCAAGCAAGCAAACTAATCCATTGCTCCAATATTTACGACATTCAAATCCAAAAACAATTAGCGGACAAGCTTACCCAGTTGAGTGGATTAGACAATGTCTTTTTCGGCAACTCAGGTGCAGAAGCCAACGAAGCCGCAATAAAAATTGCGCGTAAATATGGTAATGATAAAAAAATTAAAAACCCCGTGATAGTTGTCACTGAGGGTGCCTTTCACGGCAGGACCTTGGCAACGCTAACAGCCTCGGGCAATCGAAAAATTCAAGCCGGATTTGAACCATTAGTGCCTGGATTTGTTCGCGCTCGTTTTGGTGATTTAAATGCACTTGAAACCATCGCTAAATCAAATAGTAATGTAGTCGCAATATTAGTTGAACCAATTCAAGGTGAAGGCGGCATAGTCATTCCGCCAGACGATTATCTCGATGGCATTCGAAAAATATGTGACCAACATGATTGGTTAATGATGCTCGACGAAATCCAAACGGGCATGTGTCGAACCGGGCACTGGTTCGCCTTTCAACACAGTCAAGTTAAACCAGACGTTATGACCATTGCCAAAAGCTTAGGTAACGGTATTCCTATTGGCGCCTGTCTCGCGAGTGGTAAGGCAGCAAGTGTATTGCAAGCCGGTAATCATGGCTCTACTTTTGGCGGTAATCCCTTTGCTTGTCGAGTCGCCCTTGCTGTTATTAATAAAATGGAACGAGAAAAACTAGCAGAACGCGCATCCGTACTAGGCAAAAAAATCAGCGATGATTTTAAAACACAATTAGCAAATTTATCGGGTCTCACAGAAATTCGATCCAAGGGTTTAATGATTGGCATCGAGCTAAAGACAAGCTGTCTCGAATTAGTTGGACTTGCCGCCGATATCGGCTTACTCATTAACGTCACTGCGGATAAATCAATTCGATTGTTACCACCCTTAGTAATGACTGACAAGCAAGCGACTCATTTGGTGACTACACTCAGCAATCTCATTAAACAATTTTTGAAAAAACAAACTCATGCCTAATTCTTGTCGTCATTTTTTATCCTTACTCGATTTGAGCCCTGCTGAATTGAGTCAACTCATCACACGCGCAATTGAATTAAAAGCGCAGTGGAAAGCTGGGCACTCACACACAATTCTGTCTAACCGAACGCTAGGAATGATTTTTGAAAAATCCTCTACTCGAACTCGAGTCTCGTTTGAGACAGGCATGACTCAATTTGGTGGCCATGCAATATTTTTATCACCCAGAGATACTCAATTAGGTCGAGGTGAACCTATAGAAGACAGTGCTCGCGTACTATCGCGTATGGTCGACTTAATTATGATTCGAACGTTTGAACAAAGCAAAATAGAAGCCTTTGCTGAAAACTCACGTGTTCCTGTTATCAATGCGTTGACAAATGAATATCATCCCTGCCAACTATTAGCCGATGTACAAACTTATATTGAGCACAAAGGTTCGATCCAAGGTAAAACTGTCACCTGGATAGGCGATGGCAATAACATGTGTCATTCTTACATGAACGCAGCCAAACAATTTGATTTTAAATTAGTCATTGCCTGTCCCGAGGGTTATGATCCTGAGCCAAGCATTGCTGAAAAAACCAAAGACCATTTCGAAATTATCCGCGACCCAATCGAAGCGAGTCGCGGCGCAGATCTTATTACAACGGATGTCTGGACCAGTATGGGCCAGGAAGAAGAACAACAAAAACGACTCAAAGCTTTCGCCTTACATAAAGTTAGCCAGGCTCATATGCAAGTCGCCAAAAAAGATGCCGTCTTTATGCATTGCTTACCAGCTCACCGTGGCGAAGAGGTTGATGCCGATGTGATTGACGGCAATCAAAGCATAGTCTGGGACCAAGCCGAAAACAGACTGCACGCCCAAAAAGCACTTATAGAATTTCTCGCAAGAAACTCAGGAATCCTATAAACTAGGTCGCATGACCGTTTTACTCGAACTAAACCAAATTGAATGCCGCTACCACAGCCAAACCGTTGTAAAAGATCTTAATTTACAGGTGGAAAAAGGCGCACTCGTTGGGCTCTTAGGACCGAGTGGCTGTGGTAAAACCACTGCTTTACGCGCTATCGCCGGTTTCGAACCGGTTTATCACGGTTCGATTGAATTACGCGGTGAAACCGTATCTCGACCAGGTTATTCATTAGCACCTGAGAAGCGTAAGTTAAGCATGGTTTTTCAAGACTACGCTCTCTTCCCTCATCTTAATGTTATCGATAATGTTTGTTTCGGCCTACATCAGTTAGAAAAACCAGATCGACGCAAACGCGCCCACGAATTACTTGACATGGTGGGTTTAGATCACAAAATTAAAATGTTTCCGCATGAACTTTCGGGCGGACAACAACAAAGAATTTCGCTTGCTCGCGCCTTGGCTCCGAAACCCGATGTTATCCTAATGGACGAACCGTTTTCGAGTTTGGATGTAGAACGACGCGAAGAACTCAGCGTAAAAGTCAGAGACATTCTTAAATCAATGAACATTACTGGCATTATTGTAACCCATGATCAACACGAAGCCTTTGCGCTCTCCGATCTAGTCGGCGTCATGAAAGAAGGGCAAATTGTTCAGTGGGACACGCCTTATAATTTGTATCACCAACCTGATAACAGATTTGTCGCCGACTTTATTGGTCAGGGTAAATTTTTGCAAGGAACCCTAATAAGCAATAAGCAAATCGAAACCGAAGTGGGTATCATTAAAAGTAACAAAATACTAGCCTATGAAATTGGCAGTAAAGTAGATGTCTTATTGCGACCTGATGATGTAATTAATGATCCAAAAGGCGACATTGTCGGCGAGATTATTCAGAAAGCATTTAAAGGTGCTGAAATTCTTTACACCTTGTTACTGCCAACCGGTGGCACACTATTAACTCTATTTCCCAGTCATCAAAATCACGAAATTGGCGACCGCATAAACATTCGAATTGACGCTGAACATCTCGTTGCTTTTCCGGTTTAAGAGCCGGACCTTACATTCATCGTCATTGCGAAGCAGCGAACACCGCTGAAGCAATCTCCTAAATTCAACTATGTCGCATTAGATTTCTACTTACGACACTAACTTTCCTATTGAACTACACTATATTTATGTTTAATATAAATGAGTTAGATGCCAGCATATAGCGTTGATCAATAAATAGACCGTAACTATTAAACCAAAAATGAGCCAGTACTAAATGGACAATCCTCTACACGTCATATTACTACTACTCGCTATGTCGGTAGTGATAGTTGCCTTGTTTCGTAAGATTCATTTGCCGCCAGTCTTAGGTTATTTGACCGTGGGACTACTAATCGGTCCTTCTGTTTTTGGCTTATTACAAAATACTGCGACCACCGAACACCTCGCCGAGTTTGGCGTGGTATTTTTATTGTTTACTGTCGGACTAGAGTTCTCCCTGCCTCAATTGGTCGCTATGAAATCAACGGTATTAGTTTTAGGTGGACTGCAAGTTTTACTCAGTACTTTAGTCGGAACGAGCATAGCACTTTTACTCGGTGCAGATTTTACTAATGCGATTATTGTTGGCGGCATCGTTTCCATGTCCTCTACCGCTATTGTCATAAAACAATTAAACGAACAACTTGAAATAAATTCTCGTCACGGCCGCAACGCCATAGGTATATTAATTTTTCAGGATCTTGCCGTAATACCCTTTTTAATTGTTTTGCCGTTACTCAATACGACTGGGTCACAAAATATTATGGCTTCCTTAAGCCTTGCCTTTGTTTCAGGCGCCGCCGCATTAATTATCATGCTTGGACTTGGTCGCTGGGCACTGAGACCTTTGTTTAGAAATATTGCCAACGCGCGTTCACCCGAATTATTTATGCTCACAGTATTGCTCGTTGCCTTGACTGCTGCTTGGGCAACAAGTTTGGCAGGGCTATCCCTCGCCTTCGGAGCGTTTTTAGCAGGCGCCATGTTAGGTGAAACTGAATTCCGACATCAAATCGAAGCTTATATTCGACCATTCAGAGATATCTTACTTGGTTTTTTCTTTATCACCATAGGCATGCAATTAGATTTTCATGTTGTTGTAGCACAATGGCAGTTAATTTTATTAATTATATTTGGTTTGATCTTTTTTAAAGGAGTAATAATATTTATTATTGGCCGCCTATTCCGCTTGGAAACAGGAGTCGCCATGCGTACTGGCATGGTCTTAGCACAAGGTGGCGAATTTGGTTTCGTCATTATATCCATCGCAAAAGGAAACTTATTACAAAGCCAAATCGGCCAAACATTGCTCGCCGGCATAGTAATAAGCATGATCATTGCACCTTTTATAATTCGCTACAATGGAGCGATAGCAAAGTATTTCTGCCGACGTAGTTATCTTGCCAAACGCGACAACATTAAAACTAAAATTGAAGAAATTTCAAAAGACCTAAAAAATCACGTTGTCATTTGTGGATATGGTAGGGTTGGGCAAAATATTGCACGCTTTTTAGAACTAGAAAATATTCCTCATGTTGCCTTAGACCTCGATCCCTATGTAATTCAAGAAGCAAACAATGCCGGTGAAAATGCGTTTTTTGGTGATTCAACCCATCGCGAATTATTAGAAGCCGCACACATAGAACACGCTAGAATATTAGTTATTGCCTTCGATGATATCAATGCAACTTACAAAGTCATGGCGCATGCACGTGAAATTAAAAAAGAACTACCTATACTAGTACGCACCCGCGATGACCTACATTTAGAAGACCTTATGCAAACCGGTGCAACCGAAGTTATTCCTGAAAAACTTGAAGCCAGCTTAGCAATGATCAGTCATCTATTGCTACAACTTGATATTCCTGCCGAAGAAATAGAACAACGCATGAAAGATGTACGAGCAAACCAATATTTAGTCTTGCGCAGTGTATTTCAGGGCTTTTATGTTGGTGCATCCGATGAAGAACATCGCAAACAACTGCACTCAGTGCGCTTGGCTGAAAATGCCTACGCAGTGGGTAAAACCGTTAAACAACTCGCTTTGAATGAGGAAAATATTCATATTACGGCCGTCAAACGCGGCATGAATAAGGCAACAGAACCAAGTCCGTCGATGATGTCTTAGTTTTATTTGGCACCTATGAAGACATCGAACACGCTGAAACTAAGCTATGTACTGGCTAATCCGTTCTTAGGTGCCTAAGTTTTAGGTGCCGCATCTTTCATTCCACATTCTTATTACATACTTTACTTTCTGTATCTTAGCTTAGGTGCCACATCTTTCATTCCACATTCTTTTTACATACTTTACTTCCTGCTTAGGTGCCGCATCTTTCATTCCTTAGGTGCCGCATCTTTCATTCCACATTCTTTTTACATACTTTACTTCCTGAAGCACCTAAGCCAAAAGAATGTGGAATGAAAGATGCGGCACCTAAGCAAGCCTGCTACAATCACCACTTTCATTTTACCATCTTTAGAAACCATAGGAGACTCCCTTGACTACGACAACCACCGATTCAGGCCTAATCATTGAAGAAATTGAAATTGGCGAAGGCACCGAAGCTACTGGCAAGGGTCAAACAGCCATAGTTCATTATTCCGGTTTTTTAGAAGATGGCACAAAATTCGATTCCAGTGTTGATCGCAATGAGACCTTTAGCTTTCCAATCGATTGCCAACAAGTGATTAAAGGTTGGGACGAAGGTGTTGTAGGCATGAAAGTTGGCGGCAAACGTAAACTGACTATTCCCTCTGATCTCGCTTATGGTGAGCGCGGAGCAGGCGGTGTGATCCCACCTAACGCGACATTAATTTTTGATATAGAACTAGTCGAAATAAGTGAATAATCGTGACTTCTTTTAGTTTACGACAATGCAAAAATTAGTCAGTGATATAAAATTGCTAGCTGCCGCCACTCTTAATGCGGCGGCAGCACTTGCTGAAGATTTAAATACCAGTGAAAATATACCCAATGCTGACATAAGTGCACAGCTAATTCCGGCTGCTGCAACTTCAAAAGCAAGTCTCGTATGCCGCGAACAAGCAATTCTTTGTGGCAGAGACTGGTTTAACGCAGTCTATGAATTGGTTGATCCACTCATAAAAATAGATTGGCTCAAAATTGACGGCGCGCAATGCAAGGCTGATGAAACCATTTGTTACTTGGAAGGCAATACCCGTTCGCTGCTCACAGCCGAACGATCTGCCCTAAATTTACTACAAACTCTATCAGGAACGGCAAGCACTACCGCAGAGTATGTTAATCAGTTAGGGAAAACGAAAACTAAAATTCTAGACACCCGTAAAACAATCCCAGGATTGCGTCTCGCTCAGAAATACGCTGTTTGGACTGGCGGCGGCACTAATCATCGCCACGGCTTATACGATGCGATTCTCATTAAAGAAAATCATATTATGGGGGCAGGCTCAATCAAAGCCGCTATCCAAACCGGTCGCAATAAATTCCCGGATAAATTTTTAGAAATCGAAGTTGAAAACATCGAAGAACTTGCAGAAGTAATCGAACTTGGCGTCGACCGAGTCTTACTCGACAACTTCAGCATCGACTTGATTAAGCAAGCAGTTAGCTTAGTAAATAATGAATTCGAAACCGAACTTTCCGGTAATGTCACTGCTGAAAATCTAGAACAACTTGGCCAACTCGGCGTCGACTACATCTCAATCGGTGCCATCACCAAACACATACGAGCGATCGATTTTTCAATGCGAATAATGTCATAAAGATATTTATGTTATGTTTAGGTTACAGTTCGAATTGCATTGGCGACCCAGTAACCACTTCAAACTCTACCAATTTATATAATATTTTTTTAATACAATGCACTAATACGAAAATATTTAAAGTCTTTGGTCTATATTTATTTATTATAAGTAATTGCGCTTTTTTTTGATCACATAGTAATACTTAACACGGTATAATTGTACTGCGACCATCGAATAACCAGCAAATGAAATAATATCTGATCTGTGTTTCTATAAAGTTGAAATATTTAGGATGGAAAAACCTGTTGCGATATTTAATATTTCAGTTGTCTGCTCCTCAATAAGCTTGTCCCGATCACATTAACTATCCTTGCACTTTTCTAAATAATTACTCCAAAGGCTAAAAAGTTTTTTATTTGATGCCGCGATGACTGATTGATTTTCTTGTTTTGGATTAAATACTGGCTCTAATAACAAATTAGAAGAAGCGCCCATTGCTTCTTCTAGGATTAATTGGCCTGCCGCATAATCCCACAATTTCATGCCACCGTGTAAATAGACTTGAATTCGATCAACTGCAAGCCAACACCACTCAAGCGCACAGCTGCCAAAATTACGCTGTGATCGAAATTTTTGAGTATCGATTAAATAATGAGCTAGTTTTTTATCAAGACGTTTAAAATCTATATTTGCTATACAATGCTCTAATTCTTGAACTGAATCTTTTTTAACAATTTTCTTTCCATTAAGAAATGCACCTTGACCTTTGAGTGCAGTAAAACATTCATCGCGTTCAAAGTCATAAACAATACCTGCGTAGATTTGATCCTTATCAATTAAGCCAAGAGAGACACACCAAAAAGGGTTACCCGCTGTAAAATTGCTTGTACCATCCAGTGGATCTAAACACCAAAATGCTTGATCAGATTTAGCCAAAACTTTACCTCTATCAAAAACCGACATTTCTTCAGCTAAAAAACCATATTCTGGCCAGTGTTCTTTCAATACTACTTGAATTTCGTTTTGTAATATCTCGTCTAGATGGCTAAGGACACTTCCATCTAGTTTTATTTCTACTTTTTTATTAAACTCGCTTTTTGACATTATACGTTTAACAGCACTTGTAAGTCTTTCCGACAATAGCTTTGTGTCAATTTCAGATAATATTTTTTTCATATTAAGGATCTTTTTTTAAGTTAGATTTTACTACGATTCTGTAAATAACAATATTTCACTTCTGCATTAAAAACAAGCTCAAGCGACTTTAAAAACGAATCTAAGGGAATCGCTTCACGTTGATAGATGCCATTTATTGCAATATAAAAACAAGTGTAGGCCGCGTACTTTCCCCAGGCTAAATTTTTAAGATCAATATCGCTGTTGCAATGACTGCATCGAATGAGGTAATCAGTCGTTAAATTACTTCGCCAAGCATTAATCGTCGTAGAGCAAATTGGGCACTTCGGAGCCCGCGTATTTTCGCCAAATAAAAAATATTCTTCGTTTGAAGCTTGAGGAATTTCTATTTCAATTTTTGCCAATCCAAATTCATTTTCTGCCTGTTCAGAATCTAAATTTAAAATGGGCGAGCATCCGACAAATGACACTAAATTATTAAATTGCAAACCGGTTGGAAAAACGACTGTGTTTGTAGGTGCATTTATTGCAGAAATTAATCCGATCTCAAGTAATTTATTATGAACCAATTTACGAGAAACTGGCTTACTTACAGGTAATTGACAATAGAGCACAAGCTGATTTTTCATAATAGTTTACTTTTTGGCTAATTGAGCCTCGAAATTGTTTGCTTTGTGTACAAATGGGCGGAAATTGAACAAAAGTTGTTCGATTGGCTCTCACACATCTTAGCGTAATATAATACTTCATAACTCTGAGGCAATTTGCAGCCATTAAACTACGAATTATTAATGTCGCTATACTTATATATAACTAAGACTAGCTAAGGCTATTTTAAACTGAAATTAGAAATACGTGAAACTATTATTCCTTAATAAATATAAGCTATTAATTTTATTTTTCGCCGGACTTTTTATAGCCGGTAGTTACTTTGAGCCGTTTCAAGAAATTGAAAATTGGGGTTACGGTATTGTCAGTCATGAAAGCAAGAATCACAGTAATAAAAAACCCGTTACAGTAGTTGCGATTGACAGTGCAAGTCTTGAAAAGTACGGTCAATGGCCCTGGTCTAGAAATCAACTTGTTTCAATAATTGATAAAGTCCAATCATACCGACCGAAAACAATTAGCCTCTTAGTGGATTTATCAACAGCACAAACTCCCCGTATTCTCACCGAACTAAGTGAAGAGTCCGCTAAACTAAAAAATAGTAAAACGAAAAAGGCAATTAATTCCTATTTAAATAAAATCAACAGTGACCAAAAATTACTTCAAACTTTAAAAAATAGCAATAATATTTTTATCGCTGCATTTTATCGCTATAGCTCCAAAAAAACTAATTTAGACGGTAATTTTCCATACCACAGTGCAGCGACCCGAAAAAGTTATAAACCTTTTTATTTTAAATGGCTGGATAAAATTAATTCTCATCCAGTCATTCTCAATTTTCGTTTTATGCCACCGCACGATAAATTTTCCAAAGCGACCGAAGTGGGATTAGTTGAGCTTAAAAACTCGGGTCAATCAGTAAATTCCTTGCCATTGGTATTAAAAGTAAACAACAACTTTTTAGCAAGTTTGGCATTAAGAATAGTCAGTGTGCACGAGGGTAGTAAAAATCAGATTGAAATAATAGGCCCATCAAAAATAAAAGTTGGCAAACGTATTATTAATACTAGCCATGATTACCGTTTTTATCCTTTACTCACTTCGAGATGGAATAATCACAATCCAATTACCACTTTATCTGCCGCAAATTTAACAGGCGATTCTCACAAAGATTTACGAAATAAACACGTATTCATTGGTTTAACTGCGAATGCGAATGCAGAATTTATTAAATTAGCCAATGGCTCTGTCGTTCCACTTACACTCTGGTATGCACATCTAACCCAGGGACTCATTAAAAATCAATCCATTGCAGTACCCTATTGGTTTTACGCGCTGCAAAGGCTTTTAATAGCTGGCTTTGCTTTACTATTGCTTATGTTTCCGATTCGCTTTTATGGCAAAAGCGGCTATGCATTTTCTATCGTACTTAGTATCCTTACCTTGAATGCTGGCTTAATTATATTTGTCATTCAGCAAGTATGGGTGCCACTAATCATTCCGGTTGTATTTTTACTACTCATGCACACAATCTTATTTTTAAGTTATCGAAAAACGATGCAAATAGTTAGAGCTAGACGCGAAACCTGTGAAGTTCGCAAAGAACTCGGGGGTTACTATCAATCCCAAGGCAACTTAAATCAAGCTTTTGAACACTATCAAAAATGTGAATCCAACGACGAAATGTCGAAAACTTTCTATAACCTGGGTTTGGAATACGAGCGTCGTCGTCAGTTTGATCGCGCTTTAGATGTGTATCAACATATTCACAGTGGCCGCGGCAAATTTTTTAAGGACTCTGAAACCCGAATTCAACGCCTAAAAGAAGTGACTACTAAGTTTCCATCTACAGGACAAACAAGCACTTCAGCAACTCAGATAATGGTTATAGATGATTCGGGCGTTGAAAAACCAATGCTTGGACGCTATCAGCTAGAAAGAGAAATTGGCCGAGGTGCAATGGGTATGGTCTATCTCGGACTAGATCCAAAGATAGCTCGTAAAGTAGCGATTAAAACTTTGGCTTTAAGCGATGAATTTGAAGGTAAGGCTTTAGAAGAATCAGAGAAACGGTTTTTTCGTGAAGCGGAAGCCGTAGGTCGTCTAACACATCCGAATATTGTGACAATTTTTGATGTTGGCGAAGACCAGGGAGTAGCCTATATCGCAATGGATTTTATAGAAGGCGATACCCTTGTCAAATATATGTTTAAAGATAATTTATTGAAAGTTAGAACAGTATTAGAAATTGGCTTGAAAGTGGCCGACGCGCTTGCCTATGCCCATCAAAGAAAAGTCATTCACCGTGATATTAAGCCGGCTAATATCATGTTTAACCCAGACAACTTCGATGTCAAAGTAACTGATTTTGGAATTGCTTCGCTTACAGACGATTCGCGTACAAAAACAGGAACAGTATTAGGTAGCCCCTCCTACATGTCTCCAGAACAAATCTCTGGAAAGAAAATTTCTGGAAAATCAGATCAATTTTCGTTGGGCATCACCCTGTACCAACTCCTAACAGGCACTCTACCCTTCGATGGTGATTCAATGGCTAATCTAATGTATCAAATAACACACCAAGCTCATCGTCCAATTCGTAAATCAAGACGCGGAATTTCACCTTGTGTAAGTCGCATTATTAATAAAACCTTACAAAAATCACTCGAAAATCGTTTTACAGACTGCACAGCGATGGCAGATGCGATTGAAAAATGCCTCGATCAAATGTAAGCCTAATTCATCACGAAAATAATCCAATACTAAAATAAACACCAATCTGTTCTCGTTTTAAAACTAAATCAATTCAGTTCTTTCCAACTTGTCCGCCAATACTAGTAAGACAACAGAAATAACGTCACACCCTGATGGACACACAAAACATGTTAAAGTTACTGCTTACAAATAATAATGCTGTAATACACGAATACCCTTTAAAAGATGGCATCAATCACATAGGCCGCAGCGCTAATAACGAAATACGTTTAGCTGACATGAGCGTTAGTGCCAAACACGCTGAAATCACAGTGACGCCGAATCAATATTTAAGTTTTATTAAGGATATCTTGCTAGTTGATTTACAAAGTACTAACGGTACACTTAAAAACGGCAATAAAATTAAAAAATGTCGCCTCTCTCATGGGGATCAATTTCAAATTGGTAGTTTAAGTTTCACTTTAGAATACGATCAACAAGGCGATACTGAATCGACTCGTATTTATTTACCCGATACCCAACTTTAAAATTTAAGGCAACAATAAATCTGTATCTTTTTAACTCTCTGTAGACGATAAACTATAAATGGTATAATTCGCACAGTCGTCAGTCCTAACTAATCGCACCATAATATCGTCATATCGTCTAAAACAACCCATTGTTGCCGATCAACTTGGACCATCCGAAATAACTTAGCGATCAAAGCTGACGATCAGCACATAAACCGTAGTCCGGCTCTTTACGACCGCAGGGATGCAGGAGGTAGAGCAACGCAGGCGCAGTTGCCGAGAGCCGGAGTGGACTCAAACAGTGACTCCGTGGTGTTTACAGCAGCATAAATGATAATGGCTCAGTTATAAGACGAGTTAGTGTTATGCTTGAACCAAAATCCACCCCGGCTCTGAAGAGCCGGGCTACAACAGATATTGAGTATCGCCATTCCTATGTTAAGTACACGGTTAACTGTGGGACAGCAGTGCCATGGGCCGCTCACGCACATCCATGTGCTCCGCGGCATAAGGACAACCTGTCCAAAATGGCCTTTTGCGTGAACCCACGTTTTAGGAAGAAGACGGCTTCGAGTGAGTCGTCTCAATGACTCTGCCTTCTCAAAGAATGAGATTAAAAACATAACCCCCGCCAAATTTTGTTTGCAAAGCAAACAAAAACCAACCTAATAATTGCTATTGCGGTGTTCCGCAATTGGCAGAAACTTTATAATCAAATCGTGCGTTCTGACTCTGCCATTAACAAATAGTTATCTAACAACAATCACAGTCTTAATGACTCTGGCGCCACCCATAAGCACAATCTAGTTCAGTGCGAACATGAACTAAGCCATTTAAACCGTCTTTTAATATTACAGACAGTGGACTCTTTTTGTTAAATCGACGATGTGGCCGACACATCCAACGAGCAGCCATTTGTGAATTTCGCGGATACGTTGTTCGCAAGGCTTCAGCAATACCAATGACATGATCCACTCGCTTACTGACTTCTTCATTTTCAGGAAATGGCGTGTCGTCGCGATAGCGACGTAACATTCGAGTAGGGATACTCTCAGGCAAGGATAATATTTGAAAACACTGCGCAGCGTTAACCTCCCAGCTATCCAATACGCTCATAACAGCCCGAGTAACAAGCAATTGCTTCTCTAACTCTAACGCTGTTGAGTCATTATTATTTTCTATTTCACTCATACTATCACTACTTTACAATTTAAAAATTAAATCAAGCTTGCAGCCACTTTGTGCTACAACAAATTAGTCCCACTATCCGTAATAGCCACATAGTTTGCCCACGTATGTCATTTAAGCTATTGATTAGTGTATCATGCCTAGGCCCTTATTTCTTAGCTAAAACTCGATTTACAGCAATGACTAAAACGATATATCGGGTGAAATGATTGGCTCAATGTTTTAGGCGATTTGTAGCGCGGAAATAAGCAAGATATTAATAAAATGAATGATTTAATTCTTATTTTCTGTATACAATGAATAGTATTCGTAGAAAATACTTGTTACGTCGATGATCTCTCCGATCGCTATTACTTTATCAATATCTGCTTTAATTTTATTCGCATTGTGTGGAGAACGATCGAGAAGATAATCTAAAGCATTGTTAATCGCGACATCATCAGGTCTTTCCGCGCGCGAGACATTAAATTTAAATATTTTAAAATCATGCTTAATCGCCTCTCCTAGAAAACTAATTAGATCGATTGAATTTTTAAAATCAATATCAGTTGTAGAATAAAATTCGTATTTTTGCGTTTCTTGATTTATTTTTTTATATACATAATAATTTAAACTTACACTCATTTGATTAGCAAGTTTTTTAACTATAACTGATAATCGATTTTTTACCGAAAATGGCGTATAGTCCACTCCAGAAGAATTTAGCTTAAAATAATCGACTAAACTTGGTTCATTAAATGGCGTATTTATTTTGATAGACTTCGTTCCTTTTATCGTATTATTTATAATACTAAAAGGAATACAGGAAAGCGTGTCTGACATCGCCGCCGCATAAAGCCGAGATTTAGCCGCTGCAGTTGAATCGCTCAACTCGAGCTTTATTTTCCCCGCATTACGTTCGATTAAATCACGAAAAAAATCATTATAATTCTGCCAATTAACATCTTGTACTCTTTTGAGTTTTAATGACAAAGAACTTGATCTATCAATTTCCATTACTTCATAGGGAACTCGATCCAAGTTTATGCTATTTTTGACCTTTTTTTGTAAACTAGGGAATCCCACTGCCACTAACATACCCTTAGTCACTGCTGGAGATTTCTCGCTCAGTTTTAAGCAAACGCCCTTCACGGAAATATCTTTCGTCATACATTCGTAACTCACATCATCAATTAATATGCAAGCACTCAGCTCTACGACGTAACGATCCTCATGACGACTATCATTGTATCCCAAATAGCTTATTTGATTAGCTACGCCACTTTCCAAAACGTTGCTCTGCATATGCTTCACTTCGCTGGATGAATCATGATCTAAAGGAATAAAAGATAAATCCATTCTTTTATATACATAGGTGATTTCAACTAAGTAAGCGACGACATCAATATCGCCAAATATTTTTGTCATTTTTTGACTTGCAATCGTGCATTTACTAGCTAATTTACCAATGCATTGTTTAATTTTATTTTTACAAATACCTTCAAACTGACGCGCTTCTACTTTAAAAATTCTAAAATAGTCTTGCGTGCGCCTACTACGGACGTAAGCTAGCCATGCTGCAACGTTATCAAAATCATCAGGTTGATATATTTTTACAAAATCACTTGCCGCTTTGGCCTCAATAGAAAATATAATTTCCGTGTCAGTTAAGCCTTTAGCAAGATCGTGAACTCGTTGTAAAAAAATTGGGTCCGCTAAGTAAGATATTTTAAATTCATCGTTTGAACCAATCATTGGATCTAGAATTAATCTGCTCGTTTTTGATAAGCATAAGTCAACTAACTCCAATTTGCTTTTGATATCACGAGTGATGATCAGCGGTATTAGGCTGCTAGATTGAGAATAAATAGCTTCACTTACCATTGATTCTGCAGTAATCACCGCATCTTCATGATCCAATTTCCGTCTTCCCTTGCTTGTTTTAAGACAAGCATCAATCAGGTTTGAGAAATATTGACTAACATCGTTTGATCCCTCAGAGTGTAACAATTTCAAACCAATTAATTGTTTATTTTCATCATATTCGATACTAGTAACTTGATAAGGAATATCACAAAAATTACTTGCTTCTTTTTCATTTAGCTCATTAAAACTAATTTTAGCTTCTTGATCTATTTTTATAGCTATTTTTTCCCGACTTACTAATTTTATGCCATCAATTGAAACATCTTTACCACGAAGCGTAAATTCCTCGTTGTTAATTTTAATGCTTAGTTCACTGCCAAACTGCACTCTTTCATTATTTCGCAAATAATAATACCCGAGTGGTAAATTCTCTGGATTTTTAGCGGCTGGTTGAAGGTTGTATTTTTTGTCTATGTTAAATTCGGACTTATTAGGGTTGCCTTGCGAATCGCTCTTAGCTTGCGATAGATTGCTTAATTTACCTTGATTACTTTTTACTTGATTTTCCTGCTGCGTAAATGCTGCTTGCCTCGATTTACGCTTTTTTAATTCCTCACTTAATTGTCGCTTTAATTCTTTGCCCTTATAAGTGTGCTCGCCTAGCGTGATATCCTCAAAAACACCCACTGTCAGTTTGCCGTTAGTCTTTTTTAAATTTTTATTCAGTATTTCTTTTGACAGATTATCTAGCCAAAACTCCTTACTATCGTACATAACTTTTTTGCATTCCAGCGGCACTTTGCCGCGCATATCTATAATTTCATCACATTCTGCAGAACGCCGAGATCTCTCAACACGAATCATAAAATCAAATGTTTCTGAGCCACCCTCTACTATTTCTGCAACTAACTTTTTTTGATTGCCAGTTTCTTCTGAACACAAATAGTGTTTTACAGTAAGGTTTAAGAATTTCTTAAATCGATCATTCATTTCCGTACTATTTCAGTTGATATAAAGTTGTAAAATATAGTGCTATCCCAAGTATTATATCGGCACTCCTAGTTAATATTTAATTCTATTCATGAAAATATTTATCGTTTTAATTAGCATAAATAACTAATTATCGGCCATTTCTTAATTTATTACTTTGACGGCCGAATAATGTTACAACAAAGAATAAATCTACCGCTAAAGGACTAAAATGACGGACGATAAAAGAAAGGAAATCCGCATCAATATAAAGCGGCCGATAAAAATAACAACCTGTTCTGGCAGTAGCTATAAGGCTAAAATGATTAATTTGTCAATCTCGGGAGTGGCAATCGAATTTGATGCCCCTGGCGATAAAGGCACAAAATTAAAGCTAGAATTTAAATTACCCTTTGGATCTACATTTGAAATAATAAATGCCAATGGAGTAATCATGCACAATCACTTTCGTAATAATAAATACATTATTGGTGTTAAATTTGAAGAAATCGAAGAAGAATTATTAAGCCAGATCGCGAAATACATCGCCCAAGTTAAAGACGTTAGAAATCGTGGCATTATAAGCTAAAAACTAATCAACGTTTAGAAGCTTCAATTTGTAATTTAATTTTTTTCGTGTTTTGATTCCGAACTAGATCCCACTCAAATCTCCATAACCAGTTATTGTCGACTGTTCCTGGGGTATTCATTCGATGCTCGCCATTTAAAGCGAGTAAATCTTGCATGGGTACAATAGCCCATTGTGCTTTAGAATTGAGCGCTGTCACAATAAGAGACCATGGCATTTCTAATTTCGCTTGCAGTGAGAGCTCGATTACTTGATTAACGTGTTTTTTAGATTCTGTGTTCAGTGATTCATACCATGAAAGAGAGGTATCATTGTCGTGTGTGCCGGTATAAACGACAAAATCAGATTCGTAGTTATTTGGTAAATGCGGATTAGTCTCGTTACCATCAAAGCCAAATTGAAGTACCTTCATACCAGGTAACTTATGTTTATGCCGCAAATCGACAACCTCTTGGGTAATCACACCTAGGTCTTCAGCGACAACGGGTAGGTCAGGAATTGCCTTCCTAAGAGCCCTAAATAAAAGATCACCAGGAACTTTTTCCCATTTGCCTTCCATTGCTGTTTTTGCTGTTCCTGGGATTGTCCAGCTCGATTCAAAACCACGGAAATGATCGATACGGACTATATCAAATAATTCAAACTGGCGTGATAAACGTTGAATCCACCATTCAAAACCGGTGTCTTGCATGTATTTCCATTCATACTGTGGATTCCCCCAATATTGCCCCGTTTCTGAAAAATAATCAGGCGGTACACCTGCAACATAATTCGCCTCGCCCTTATCATTTATAGTAAAAAGCTTTCTTTGCCCCCAAACTTCTGCACTATCAAATGCGACAAACATCGGTAGATCACCAAAAAGTACTATATCCTTTTTTTGTGCATATTGCCTAGTGTACTGCCAGTTTAAATCAATTAGGAATTGTTCATACAGATATAAATTGATTAAGTCTGATAAGCGACTTTCAGCTTGCTGGATCGCATCTAACGTCGCATCTCTTAGCTCATCTGGCCATTGCATCCAAGATCTGCCGTGCTGCTCATCTCTGATCGCACTGTACAAAGCATAGTTATTTATCCAATATGAATTTTTACTTACAAATAAATCGAAATCTTGTTTGAACTCTAATCCATAACTTTTTCTATTTTCGAAAGAATTCAGTAATGCTTTCCTCCGGTACTTAATATCACCTTGTAAAGATTTATCCTTTTTTTCAGGAAGCGACTCTATCAAACCCTGCTCGCTCATCCATTCTACACTTAATAGACGCGGGTTAAGTGCAAAAACCGAAATACAATTATAAGGCGATAAATCATCGTGAGTTGGCCCAACCGGTAATGTTTGCCAAATTTTAAAGCCACATTCATGTAAAAAATCGATAAATTGAAGTGCATTTTTATCAAGACAACCAAGCTGACCTTCGCCAGGTAATGAGCTTGGATGCAGTAATATGCCTGCTTTTCTTGATTGGAAAACACTAGCCGCCGTCTCATCCAACGGCAATATTGAATTAACGTGTGCCATTTGAATTTAGACGCTCTATATTTCCTGGCTTCATAACACCACCAACAGCAACATTCTTCTCTCCACCTATGCTAATCGCGTTATCTAATTCATCTGGCAATGCCACACCCAGCAAGAAATATAAATGTTTTAATTGCTGTCGATACAACAAATCAAAATCCTTCACCGCTTCAGAAGGATTATCATCGCCAAACCACCAAAACCAATCGGAGCCCTCGCAAATTGCTAGTTGCTTTTCTATCGCTTGTTTTTTCGTCGCTGAAAAGGACTGCGTTTTCAATGTTTCGTCTACGCAGTATTTTGCTTTAAAAAGTAATTCCCATGCCTTATTTTTTTCCGGATGTCCAATCCAGGTTGAAAAAGTTCCGTAAACCCAACTGCCCGAAACAAGCGACTTTAGCTTAAGAGACGATATTTGACTTGATATACATTCTGAGAAAGTCGACATCTTTAATAACTTATGTTCACTCAATTTCGCATACAAAGCCGAAAGAAAATAAAAGCCGTTGTCTGGATAATGTTCCCAGGCATTTTCCCCGTCTAAAATAATTGACACAACTGCATTACTAATATCATTTTGAGCACTGCGTATATTTTCCAAATGATGAATTAAATTAGCAACCGCATCATCCGCATGCCAATCCGAATAGTTAAACCCAATCTCGTCAGACAAACCATCATCACGGAAAAAACAAGATAAACCTTTTTGTAATTCATAGCGCCGATGCACGCAATATTCTTGGCTTAAGTGACTGTTTTGCTGATTAGCAATACTGTTTTTCAAAACATTTTCGCCTGTCGCTACCCAGTCGAAACCCATATTACGGATCATCACCATCGATTCATCGCTGACACTGCCTTCTGCTGGCCAGCAACCTTTCGGAATAAAACCAAAATATTTTTTAAATACTTCAATGCCTTTTTCGATATGCCACTGAAATCGCTCCGCCCCAGCAGGATATAAATTATGCTGTGGCAGCTCAACGTCAGGCATTGCTTCTCTGGCGCTATTGAGATCTAATAAGAGAGGCGCAATTGGATGCGCATAGGGTGTAACCGAAAGTTCGACCTTGCCTTTTTTCCAAAGCGACTTATATCTCGGAATCACCTGATGAATGAGTCGTCCGATTAATTTTAATAATTTTAGTCGTCTTCGATAGCTAAAGGGAACCTCTTCGTCAATAACTCTTTTTAAAAACTGACTTTCTCGCTTAATAGTTTCACCTAACCAGGCAATATGATACCAACTGACTAGGTCAAAAAAATACTGCTCGTCTATATAATCACAGTACTCTGGCGCTGATTGCAGCCATCGACCCATATCACTCAGCTTCTTATAAACAGGATATCGATCAATTAATCGATCTTGATTTGCCTTTAAGCAAGCTTTAATTAAATTAAGTCTGAACTTACCCTTTGGAATAGTTTTATAAGCCAAAGCTTTTAAAACAGGATCTTTTAATTTGCTAAATTTACACCAAGGTTTTTTTGGACCAAATCTCAAACAGGCTCTAATACTTCGTGAATAATCATCCAATTGTTCTAAGAGAGTAGGTGTAAAATTAATCACCGCCATTGCCTGCGGTGTATTTTCTAAATACCATGCCATATCGACATAGTCTTTTATGGCGTGCAAATAGGTCCAAGGTAACTGATATTCTTTAGATTCTGGATCGATATAATACGGCTGATGCATGTGCCAACATAACACCACACGAAGAGCTTGATCACCTGACATGATGTAATTCCTGACCCACCATTTCTGGCGTTACCAGTACAATACCTGACTCCGTCACAAAATATTTTTCTTTATCTGAATTAAGATCTTTGCCAATATTAGTATTCTCGGGAATGTTACAGCCTTTATCTATCACTACATTTTCAATATCACAATTTCGTCCAATACTAACATTAGGTAGAATTACCGATTTCTTTATTTTAGTGTAGGAATTGACTCGAACATTTGAAAATAACACTGAACTTTCAACATTGGCACCAGAAACTAAGCAACCTCCGGATACCATTGAATCGACAGCCATACCCCGTCGTCCCTCATCGTTAAAGACAAATTTTGCAGGAGGAAGTTGTTCTTGGTAGGTCCAGACAGGCCATTCCAAATCATAGAGATTTAAATCTGGTACCACATCAATCAGTTCCATATTAGCTTGCCAATACGCATCAACGGTACCGACATCACGCCAATAGGCTAGTTGATCGGTGTGAATATCGCGGAATGGAAATGCTATTACACGATACTTATTAATTACTGACGGAATTATATCTTTGCCAAAATCATGATTACTCTGTTGAGTATCTGCGTCCTTGATTAATTGCTCAAACAAAAATTCTGTATTAAAAACATAAATCCCCATAGACGCTAGAGCTTGCTCAGGATTATCGGGCGTAGCAATGGGCGTTTCCGGTTTTTCATTAAAACCAATGATCTTGCCTTCTTCAGCTACACTCATAACGCCATATCGACTCGCTTCCTTGAGCGGAACTTCTATACAACCAATTGTTAAGTCTGCGTTAGCTTCTACATGCCGCGCAATCATAGAGCCGTAATCCATTTTATAGACATGATCACCCGCTAAAATCATTACAAATTTTGGACTGTGATTACGAATAATATCGATATTTTGATAAACCGCATCTGCGGTTCCAGCGTACCAATTTGGTTTGATTCTTTGCTGAGCAGGTAAAAGTTCTATAAATTCACCAAATTCACCACGAAGAAAGCTCCAGCCCTGTTGCAAATGTCGAATTAACGAATGTGATTTATATTGCGATAAAATTCCGATTTGGCGAATGCCCGAATTGAGGCAATTGGATAAAGGAAAGTCAATAATGCGAAACTTACCACCAAAAGGAACTGCGGGCTTAACTCTCCATTGAGTCAAACCTTTTAGTCGTGTTCCCCGCCCCCCAGCAAGTATTAACGCTAAGGTGTTTCGCGTTAGCTTACTTACAAAACGAGGGTTTTGATTAAAAATCATATACTGAATCTCTCCTTGGCTACATGGCATTTTGTGTTATACATGCTCATCCAAAAACATGCTATATTACTTCATAATACAACTTAGTTCTAATAAATCAGCCTGTTACATTATTTATGCTATTTTAACTGAGATTATTCTAGAACAAGCGCTATAGTTAATTTACCACCGAGGCTTAAGATAAACTTATAAATTCCGCTAGTCTTTGATTTAATTTCTTTAAGATTTAATTTCTTTCAAAGATTTAATTAACGACTATTTTCTTATATGCATAAGCATAGCACCGCCTTGGCAAACTGCGAATTTAATATAAAATTTATGCCTTGTAGGCTTTTGCTATAAAATTTTTAATAGGAGGTACTACTAAGACCGCGCTTGCTAAATTAAAGTGTTATTATCTAATCAGCGGAATCAATAACAATTAAAACGAGTAGTGAGAAATTTAATAATTAACTAAATTTTGGAGAGATTTTTAAATTATGTGGAACAGCACTTTAGCTAATAATTCCCACGAACTAATTCGCCTAAATCGCGGCCAACATCACGATCCCTTTAATATTTTAGGCAAACATACAGAAGTCGCTGGCACTCGAATTCGATTGCTGCTGCCTTTCGCCACAAATGTAAAATTAGTTGAACCAGAACACGAATTAAAGCGCATTGCTCAAACCGATATATTCGAAATACTTTTATGCCAGGAAGTATTACCGAACAACTACCAAGTAGAATGGCAAGACGAAAACAAACAAGTCCATACACAATACGACCCCTATTCTTTCCCACCTCAAGTCACTGACTATGATTTGCATTTATTTAATGAAGGCAAAAATCGACATTGTTATCAGTTTCTTGGTGCGCATCAACACAGCTTCGACCAGATTTCGGGTACTCTTTTTGTCGTCTGGGCTCCCAATGCAGAGAGAGTTAGTGTCATTGGTGATTTTAATCGCTGGAATGGACGTTGCCATCCTATGCGATCCAGAGGCAATACCGGTATCTGGGAGCTATTTATTCCCGAACTAGCAGAAGGTGAACTCTATAAATTTGAAATTAGACAACGTGAATCGGGTCATATTTCAGTAAAATCCGATCCCTATGCGCGTCGATATGAATTACGACCAGGAACTGCATCAATTATTTGCTCAAATAAAGAGTATGACTGGTTAGATCACAAATGGCTGCAATCCCGCCTAGAACGGGACTGGTTACACCAAGCTATGTCCGTTTATGAAGTTCATCTCGGCTCGTGGCGCCAATACAAAAATAAGGAATTTGCCAATTATAGAGAATTGGCTGACGACTTAATAAGCTATGTTAAACCCCTCGGTTTCACCCATATCGAACTCTTGCCTATTACCGAACATCCGTTTGATGGCTCTTGGGGATATCAAACCACGGGCTACTTTGCTCCGACCAGTCGATTTGGCAGTCCAGACGACTTTAAATATTTTGTCGATCAATGCCATCAAAATGACATAGGCGTCTTACTCGATTGGGTCCCAGGCCATTTTCCTAAAGACGATTTTGCACTTGCTCGTTTTGATGGCACTGAGTTATATGAACACGATGACCCAAAACGAGGCGAACACCGCGAATGGGGTACACTCATTTTTAATTATGGTCGCAATGAAGTCAAAAGCTTTTTAATTTCAAGTGCCCTATTTTGGCTCAAGGAATATCATATTGATGGGCTTCGTGTTGATGCGGTCGCGTCAATGTTGTATTTAGATTATTCTCGTGAAGAAGGTGATTGGGAAGCTAATATATATGGCGGCAATGAAAATTTAGAAGCAATCGATTTTATGCGCGAATTAAATCAATCCACGCACAGTGAATGCCCTGGCACCTTAATGATTGCGGAAGAATCTACTGCCTGGCCACAAGTCACTAGACCTACCTGGCTGGGTGGATTGGGCTTTAGTATGAAATGGAATATGGGATGGATGCACGATAGCTTGGAGTATATGAGTAAAGACCCTGTGCATCGTCACTTCCATCACAACAATCTGACTTTTGGCTTGT
>QIKQ01000021.1 GCA_003233075.1 Gammaproteobacteria bacterium | reverse complement strand
GTACGGTAGCGAAAATCTTTGAAGAATCGAGACGGTTGTTGGTTCCTTTCATATTGGGCTTTCGCTTCCGCCATTTCGGATTGAATTGTTTTATTCAAGCGCGCATTTCTCGCTAAACCAAGCACATAATCAATTTTTCCTTCCTGCTCACACCAACTCATAATCGCCTCACGGCAAAACCCAGAATCACCCCGAAGAATGATCCTGACCTCGGGCCAAGCGGCGCGAAGCTGCTTAACAATCCGTTTCAACTCATCAACCGTTCCGGCCGCACCATCCTGGTTTGCTTCACGTATGCGGGCACATAAGAGATGCTCGCCACTGAAAATATATAAAGGAAGATAACAGTAGTGACCATAGTAACCTTGAAAAAATCGGCCTTCCTGGTTGCCATGCAGGCGATCGTCGGTTGCATCCACATCCAGTACTATTTCTTTTGGCGCGCTTGCATAGGACTCGATAAAAAGAGTCACCATAAGTCTATCAATGGCCTCGGGGTCGGCACCAATTTTCTTGTAACGATCGGCTCCTTTGGTATCTTGTGGGGTGAGTTCCAAACGATTCAGAGTGCTTTGCCTTGATCTTGTTGGCGTAATCGCTGTGTTCCGCCAGGGTCTGGTTTATCACTCAAAACAGCTAATAAAGGATCATGGCGTAGCACCTCATGATCATTCAGATCTTCATAACCCAAAGCCAGACCATAGACACGCTGTTTATAATCAGTGCATCCACAGAGTGTTCAATTAAATTGGGATCCCGAAAGTCTTCAAAGCAATTGGCTAAGCGACTCAGAATATTCGTTCGGATTTCGGTCTCTCGCAATAATAAGCATCCTCCATCGGAACTGATCTGCCCGCCATCAAATTGCCCCACATCACGTCGTCCAAGACCGTGAAATTCCATCTGAATTGCGTTACACTCTGTTTTCATAAGGTCGCCTTTTGTTTTGCTATAACATCTTGTTTGCACAACTGTTATGCCATGAATGGCGGCCTTTTTCAATCTATCGGTGAGAAATGCGGGCTAGAGGTTTAGATCCTGCTTTGGTTGAATGGCAGGGCAGCGGTGTTTATTCGGTTCAAGTATTTCCGCTATTACCGCATCGTGATCATCGTGTGGTGCTTGCTTATGATCTAGATTTACATCAAGACCCTGATACTGGAAACTATGAATTTGATTTTAATGCCTTGAGTGGCAATGGACTTACCCATGTTTATCTCGACATGGACGAAACGACCGCCAGTAAAATAGTTTCACTTAAACCGCAGATAGGCAGAAGAATTTTTAGTCAAAGTAAAAAAGTTTTTCATCTTCGAGCAGGGGAGAACTTAAAAATAGAATTTTCAGGGTCAAAGACCTATCATCTGAGAGGGCATGACTTAAAAACCGGCGATTATTTTATGGTTCGATCGCAGCCAAATATAAAAGTGGAAAAGTCCTCAAGCCAACATTCGAAAGCGATGATTATGTTAGATACTTCCGCGTTTCCTGGGAGAAGAGATTTTGAAGCCTATGTTGATTTAGTTCTCGCCCTGCTGGAAAAGAACAAAAATGAAATTAGAGAGTTTAGTGTGATGTACTTTGATGTAGGCACGCGTTGGTGGAAACCAGGATTTATTCAAAATACGCTAAATTCGCGACGCGAACTGAGGAATGCTCTGTATCAAATCAAGTTGGCGGGGGCGACGGATTTACATCGCGCAATTCAACAAGCTGTATCGCCACATTGGCTGAAAAAATCAGATGCAAATGTTTCGTGGGATATCTTTATGTTTACTGACGGTCGTCCGACTTGGGGCGTTCGTAATCCAAAAAAATTATTGCAGGCTTTTTCAAGCAAACACATAACGAAAGTTTTTGCCTACACATCCGAAAGGGCGGTGGGAAATCGTGATTTGCTGTCTTACCTCGTTAGTGCTCATCATGGCGCTTTATACCATTTCAAACCATTTATTTCTTATAAAGATGCATTAAGGAGCAACTTAGTGACTGCACATAAAAAACGGCGCTGGCGAGTAATTGCCGCAAGCGCTGACAATGGTATCGATGTCACGCTGCAAAATACCAACACGTATTATGTACCTGGTATGCCGATAACAGTGTTAGGCCGCGGTTCCAATGTAAAACATGTCACTCTCAAGTTAAGCTCTAAAGGAAAAATTATGTATCATCGAATTCATCTGCCTGGTGGGTCGATACCATCGGACATGGTGTCGAGGACATTTGGCGAGGCCGTTGTACGCAGGATGGAAAATGCAGGTATAGATAAGTATGAGATCGTTAAAGCTTATGCGGGTCATTTTCGAGTTCCAAGGGCAACTATGTCTTTGTTGATGTTGGAATCAGGGCGAGACTATAAACGATTTTCTATCCAGCAAGCGGTCGATTACTCTGATACAGTCGTTAAAAATCCGATATCAGCGATCTTAGAAAAATCCTACCCAATGTCATCCTTATTAGTTGATCAAAGTATTGCACCAGCAGACAGTGGCGCTGAGATTAAAGATATTCTCAGGTCATTTACAGTGTGTATTTTGCCTAATGCGCAAAAGAACTTATTTACTCATCTAATGCAGCAAATGGGCGAATTACCAAAACAAAAAGCATACCTAATGTCACGCCGTGCAATGAATATTCAAGAACCAAAAAACTTAAATAGGGATATATTGTTTAGACAAAAACAGTATGAAAAATACCTCGCCATTGGGCAAGGCAAGGCGGCAGTGCGAGCGCTTTCATCATTGGCCGACAATCCTAAAATTAAAGCAGTAACTTGGTTTAGAATGGCGAAAAAACTCTTAAAGCAAAATAATGCCAGTGATGTTTATTATAGCTTGAGAAATTTTAATTTAAATGCAAAAGCAATCCCGCTAATGCGAAAAGCAGCAGCAAAATCGGATGCATTAATTCTTGCAAATAGTCTTAAAAAGCTAGAAAAAATGATACAAGAATTAAAGTTAAGATAATTTTTATGGTCATATCTTAAAAGGTAAGTTTAGTCAAAGTTTAGAAAATATGGACAATCGACTAATTGTAGTTTAGTGCCTTATTATCGCACGATAGAGCTGGTCTCAATCTGGACCAAAGCCAAGCATCGTGTTTGGTAGAGGGATCGTGACATCCTATGAGGTCCTTGCTAAATAGGATGAAGTCAGGATGATTTTATGGAGAGGCCCTTGTGTGCCTTTTCTCAGGAAGAGAGTACAGCAAATATCCTTCACTGCTGTTTTAATGAGGCCGCCTGGCCTCATTTTTTTTATTTTTTGATAGATTGGCCTTATTTATTGTTCTGGGTTAATACTTTTATACAATGATACTGTTTTGGGTGAAGGTGAAGTGCCGAGGCAGTCGGAAAGATTTTTTCGGCATTGCTGAAATATAGCAATCGCATCTGCGCGGCGCTCAGTTTTTTGATAGGCTGACATAATGTGTTGATAGAGTTCCTCGGCTAGATTGTCAATATCTAAACCGCGACGATAACAGGCGATGGCTCGTTCCCATTCATTGGCTTTTTGCCAATAGGCGCCGAGATCTACCATGAGATTAATGAATCTAGATTTTAATTTTTGCTGCAATTGAATTGACCAAGGTTTTTCCGTTTCGTTTGCTAAAAAATTACCTTGATACAGGCTAATCAATTGAGAGCTTAAATTTGAAATTTGTTCTACATTTTCTTTGTTTTGCACTAGACGAAGTAATTTATTTGCTTGAATTAATAAACGTTCAAATGCCCAAACGTCAACCCAGACATATCTTGGGTCTAAGCTGACATAGCCATTTTGTAGCGTAATAGAACTTTCACCCAATAGTTTCCGTAAACGATGCATGGTCGTGTAAAGTGTTTGTGTTGCGCTATCGCCTTCTGAGTCAGGCCAAACCACGGAGGTAATTTTATGTTGATCTATTTCTTGTCCCCCCAAGGCTACAATTGTCTTAAGCAATTCCAATGGTTTTTTACGGGCACTGCCAGTATTCGATATATTATCGCCGTCAACCGTTAATGCAAAGCGGCCTAACATCGATAGCTTAACTGCCCATGGCCAGTTGTCTAAATGCAGTGGTGGTTCTTGAGGTGTTAGACGCCTAACGCGTATCACTTTTTGTACGTATTCTGTTTCAATATCGTGTTCAAGTGCTTTGACACAAAGTTTTGCCATAATTGAGGGCCACCAGAAGGCGTGTTTAATTAATTCCTGTCGGTGAGCAATTTCAAAAGCTTGTTTTAAAGCGTCGCAGGCTTTGCGGTCCGCTTTGTTATCAAAGGCAAATTCGGCTTCGGACATTAAGGCAATAAATAACATATTTTGGGCGTGCATCTTTTTGGCCGAATCACGCACTAAATTATTGACGGCGACCGCTTTTTCTCGGTCTTTTCGATAGTACAGAGCTTGAGCATAAATAGTTTGAATTAAGGCTTCGATATAAGGTGAGCCCGAACTTTTCGCGGATTTGAGCCCGGCTTCGCAATGCTCTAAGGCTTGATGGAATTCACCTCGATGAAGTTGGATACGACCTACGATATAGTGATAGTGGGTGACATCGTAAAGTCGATTAGGATCTAATGTTTCTGCCATTCGACGCAGATATTTTTGCGATTGTTCTTTTTCACCATTGGATAAACTTGCATAGACGCCACCAGACAATAATAAGTTTTGCCACAAATGGAATCCGGATTGTTCGGCGAGCGCTAAACCAGATTCAATCGCATCTATACAGGCTTGGTTTTCGCCGGTTTTCCATAAATAGATGCCTTCTAGGGCGTACCAAAGAGTATGCGTAAGCGGTTCTAATGCCTGGTCTTTACTGGGTTTGAGTAGTTTGGCAATGACACTTGCTTTAGGAATGTCGCCTACCCAGACAGTATAATAGAAGAATAGTTGATAACCCATTTTCATTTGCATGTAACTATTTTTAACTAAAGCAATTGAAGCGCTTACTTGTTCTTCCCAGTAACTTAATTTTGGGTGAGCGGGTTGACGATACATTAATGAGCCAAACATGCCGGCGGCCACTTTAATTTTTAAATCTTCAGTAGGAATTTCGATATCTTTGGCTAAGAAGGATTCCATTTCAGTAATCCAACGATCCAATGGTTTAAAATTACCCCATTCGATAATATAGCTTTCGACAACTCCTACCCAGGAATGGAGTAAACCTTCAACATTTTCTTCTTTTTTGAAATGCTCGTAAGCTTGAATAAAATATTTTCGGCTGATTTGTAAATTAAAGGGTTGAGAGCTGATACCGAGCCAATATTGCAACCAAGGTGTCTTGTGAACAATATTGTCAGGAATTTTTTTCAACCAGGTATTCATAGTTCGATGTCGACCTGCATTGACCATGTTCGAGCCTTGATCGGTAACAATTTTAGCGATGGAGTGCCAGTCTTGAACCAATGTGAATAGCTCAACGGCAGCTTCAAAATGCTCAGTTTCGGCCAGTAGCTGCGCGCCTATTTTCTGAATATCTATGATTTCATAATGTCCAAGCGTGTCCTTTGCTCGCTCACATAGGAATTCGCGAAACAAGGGATGATATTGATAGACACTTTTTGATGTGGCGTGTTTAATGATAAAATAATTTTTACGACTTAAGGCGTTAAATAATTTTGTGGCGCGCGGAAAACCTGAGATTTCTTCAGCAATCTCTGGAGTCATAATAGGCAGTAAAGACGTTTTCATTAAAAAATTTTGTAAATCTTCATCTGTGTTGGAAAAAATTTCCCCAGCAAAGTAATCGAAGACGACTTGATTCTCGCTTAAATCCATGTCTTCTGGGATCGATCCTTCTTTAACCTGATCGAGCATTAATATTAAGCCCGTTACCCAGCCTTGTGTAATTTCATGAGCGCGCGCGATTTGCTCTTTATTTATTTCAAAGTTGTCGTCGCCATTACCTAGGCGAGTTTGGCAGACGGCCTCGGATTCATCGATACTTAAAGTCAGTTCTTTTGAGTTAAGCAGTTGAAACGATCCTGATGCTCTAAATCGTGCGAATTCTGCGGGTGGTTCGTCTCGACTTATAACGATTACACTACAGCCTTCCGGAATTTCTTCGAAGCCTGCGGCGAGAGCTTGATGTAAACTTGATGCGGCAGGACAATCTTGATAGTTATCAATTATCAATAAGCCTGGTTTTTTTAGTCGAGCAAACAGGTCGCGAAAATAGTTGCGAGCAAATTTATCAAGTCCGCTTAAATACTCTGGACGGAGGATGGGCAGTGGGTTTTTTTTACGACTGGAATTATTTTTCGCAGCGAGTGATAAATAATAGAAGAAAGAAGCCGGATCTGCATCACCTGAATCCATTTGATACCAGCTCGCGTTTTCCTCTTTTTCTTCTAAGTAGCTTGTGACCAAAGTAGTTTTGCCCGCGCCAGCCGGACCATTAATCCAAATAACCGAATTTGTGCGAAGTGAATCTAATAAGGTAAAAAGTCTTTGCCGTGGATAAATATTATTTAGTTTTGGCGGATTCAGTTTAGCGAGTGACTTTGGTGAGGCGCCCATAAATGCTTTCCTTAGGTGTTTGTGTTCTACGTGTATTACGCTTGTTTTCTCTCTTACATTTTAATATAGATGATTTAAGTAAGTTTATTAGCCTATATCATCCAATAGAGATATTGTAAGCTATTGTAGAATTGTTTTAGGCTTACGCCTAGCATCTTTCATTTTTCTTTTATTTCAATAGTTTAAGAAGCTAATTTTGTTAATTTACACTAACTCATTGTCTATTTCGTAAATGTTAAGAGGTTTTTATGCCAAAGTACCGATCGCACACCACTACGCGGGGCCGAAATATGGCTGGCGCACGCGCCTTATGGCGTGCTACTGGCATGACCGATGACGATTTTAATAAACCCATTATTGCGATTTCGAATTCATTTACTCAGTTTGTTCCAGGCCATGTCCATTTGAAGGATATCGGCCAGCTAGTGGCTCGCGAAATTGAAAAAGCAGGCGGTGTCGCCAAAGAGTTTAATACAATCGCAGTTGACGATGGAATTGCCATGGGCCATAGCGGTATGTTGTATAGCTTGCCTAGCCGCGAAATAATTTCCGATTCAGTTGAATACATGGTTAATGCACATTGCGCAGATGCCCTAGTTTGTATTTCGAATTGTGACAAAATAACCCCTGGAATGCTTAATGCGGCACTACGCTTAAATATTCCCACGGTATTTGTTTCGGGCGGTCCGATGGAATCGGGCAAAAGCGTTATTGATGGCGAGGAAGTTCATTTGGATCTAGTCGATGCGATGGTTTCCGCCGTTAACCCAAAATATTCCGATGAAAATGTACGTCAAATGGAAATTAGTGCTTGCCCAACTTGCGGTTCCTGTTCTGGGATGTTTACCGCGAATTCAATGAATTGTTTGACGGAAGCTTTGGGTCTTGCCTTGCCTGGTAATGGTTCGGTGTTGGCAACACATGCTGACCGCAGAGAATTATTTTTGGATGCCGGACGAACCATTGTTGATTTGGCGTTGCGTTATTACGAAAACGATGACGAATCAGTATTGCCAAGGAATATTGCTAATTTTAATGCGTTCGAAAATGCGATTGCACTTGATATTGCCATGGGCGGTTCGACTAATACTATATTGCATTTATTGGCCGCAGCTGAAGAAGGTCAGATCGATTTTAAAATGCCGGATATAGATCGCATGTCGCGAAAAGTACCGCATTTATGTAAGGTTGCACCAAGTACTCCAAAATATCACATGGAAGATGTACATAGAGCGGGTGGTGTCATGGCGATACTCGCCGAATTAAATCGAGGTGGTTTAATACATACCGACGGCGCGACTATATACTCAAAAACGATGGGTGATGCGCTTGCAGAATGGGATATAACGCAAGCAGGAAATGAATTGGCTCTAGCCAAATACAGCGCTGCCCCAGGCAATGTGCGTACTACCGAGGCGTTTAGTCAAAATAAACGCTGGCCCAGTTTGGACCAGGACCGAAGCGCAGGCTGTATTCGTGATATTGAGCATGCGTACAGCAAAGACGGTGGACTTGCAGTGTTATATGGCAATATCGCGAAAGATGGCTGTGTGGTTAAAACAGCTGGAGTTGATCCTAGTATATTAGTATTTTCGGGCAAGGCTAGAATTTTTGAATCGCAAGATAGCGCAGTTGAGGCGATATTGGCTGACAAGGTCAAAGCTAATGATGTCGTTCTGATCCGTTACGAAGGTCCGAAGGGTGGGCCTGGCATGCAAGAAATGCTTTACCCAACGGCCTATCTTAAGGCAAAAGAGCTAGGTAAAGTTTGTGCCCTGCTAACCGATGGTCGATTTTCGGGGGGCACGTCAGGGTTATCGATTGGGCATGTATCTCCGGAGGCAGCTGAAGGTGGTGCAATTGCTTTGGTCGAGGAAGGCGATATAATCGAAATCGATATTCCGCATCGATCAATTAACGTCAAATTAAGTGACGAAGAGTTAGATAAGCGTCGAGCTAATATGGATGCCAGAGGCAATAAAGCGTGGTTACCGGAAAATCGTGATAGGCAGGTGTCTGCCGCATTAAAAGCTTATGCGGCTATGGCGACGTCGGCGTCTAGGGGTGCAATTCGAGATGTTGACCAACTAAATTAAAGAAAGTAGCCCGCAAGAAGCGTTCTCTGAACGCTTCTTGCGGGCTACGATTAACTAAATAATCGGTCTTTGCGCCAGCGGACTTTGGTAATCAATATGCCTGAGATAAAACTTAGGGCAACTACGAAACCACCCCACAAAAACCAATCGATCTCATTTCCAGCAGTAACCGTGACCTTGGTGCCGTCGGGTTTTTCAAAGGTTTTACTAGTCATAGTAATTTGTTTGCTCAAGTCTTTATTATTCTTGGTCAATGCTTCGATCGCGACTTGTAGTTTTGAGATTGATTGTGCCTGATTACTGATAGTTTCATTAAATGAATTAAACAGTGAGGGGTCAATACTTGCCACGACCGCCTTCTTACCTTTCAATGTTTTTTTATTAGATTCTAATAATTTAATTTTTTTGCGTAGGGTATCCATTTCATAGCCAGCTATTTTCAATCTTGCTAATGCGGGCTTTAAACTGGTTAATTTACGTGTAGATAACCAACCTGATTTACCTTTTGCCCATTCAACCAAGGCAAATTTCTTTCTATTATCTTTTTTGATTACAGTTACCTTGGTGCCGGGTAACAATCGATTGGAAATTTTCTCACCTAAGCCGGGTCCGGCGTATACGGGTGTTGAAATATTTTCGGCAATATATACCGTTTTAGCACTTGTTAATGTACTAATGAAAAGTAGTGTGAGTAGAGTAATAGTTGCGTAAATTTTCATGCTTAATTCCATTTTATAGTCTTATTTTGTAGCGTGTTGATAGTTTGCTGATTGACGATTGCTTCTAAGGTCTATTGTGACACGAAAGCAGTTCTGATTAAAATGCTAATTATTAAAAATTTCAATATTTCTATCATTAAAATAGCGCATGTTAAGTAGTGCTTTTATCGATTTTCTAAGTTTTTTTTACTTTTAAGCAGAATCATCGCCCGTTTTAGTGGGTTTTATTTAGTGCTTCGCGTGATTTTTCACCTTGTGAAATTATTTCCCTTTATTTCTGTATGCGTATGTTGTTATAACACGGCGGTATAAATCCTGCATTATTTAGCTAACCAATACTTCTCATGGCATTTCGTCGCGAGACGGTTTATCAGAACTCGCGCAGCGAGTTAAGTGTATCCTTAATGAAGCCCGAGGGGATTCTAAAGGGCAATGGTGTGCTCACACGATCTATATGAGTGTTAGGTTCTTGCAGTTAGTTTTATAATAAAGAATCTTAGAGCACGAAAGGATAAAACTTTGAAAGGATAAGACTATGTTGCCAAAAGAAATTCAATGGCTGTTTGAACATCTTAATATTAACTATGAAATTATAAAGCATAGACCTACCGACTCACTCATAGATGCAGCGGTGGAGTTGGACATAGATCCATCTCGTGTCGCGATTTCAAGTTTGGTAAAAGATTCAAAGGGAACTCTTATGCTGGTGTATCCGGCTAATGCTCAGCTAGACCTGCCAGTCCTAAATGAAAAGTTAAGTAGACGATTCCAATTAATACCAGAAGAGCAAATTAAAATGGAATATCCTACTTATTTCGATGATAGATGTGCACCAATTTCCATTTTATACAAATTATCAGCCGAAGTGCATGTAACCTTCACCTACAGCAAATACGTTTATTTTGCGATAAATCAGCAAGAATTTTGTCGTGTTAGTGGTGAAGGATTTAGTTCCTTACAAGGTCAAGCGATGTATGATGATTTTTTTGCGTTATTACCAGAAAAGACATCTGAAAACTCTAATAGCACTGGCGTGGAATCAGGACGCCGACATCAGATATTAGACAAATTGAAAAATTTAAACTCACTGCCGCCTATGCCGACTATCGCACAGCGACTTTTGCAATTAAGTTCGAATCCGTATGCTGGTGCGCGTGATTTAGCGGTAGTGATTGAACAGGATCCAAGTTTAAGTGCGCAAATTATTCGTTATGCTAGCTCACCGCTTTATGGGTTTACGGGACAACTTAATTCAATTCAGGACGTGATTGCGCGTGTACTTGGCTTTGATTTAGTGATGGATATGGCGTTGGGAGTTTCGGTTGGGAAAATGTTTAAAAACCCAAAAGATGGTCGCTTAGGACTTAATGAATTTTGGCGTCACGCAACTTACAATGCGGTTTTGTGTCAGAAGCTTACCAAAGCGATTAAAGGTAAATTGAAACCTAGGCCAGGCATGGCGTACCTAGCTGGCTTATTGCATAATTTCGGGCTTTTGCTTTTAGGCCATTTATTTCCAAAAGACTTTCAATTGCTAAATAAAGCAGCGACTCAGTATCCAGAGACTTCTATTATTGAGCTTGAGCATACAATGATAGGTACTACTCATATGGAAATAGGTGTATGGCTTATGCAAGCTTGGAATATGCCTGACGAAATAGTGATTAGTTTGCGTGAGCATCACAATGAGCATTATCATGATATTCATTCTGTTTATCCTAATATCATAATGTTGGCAAATCGAATGTTAGCGGATGTCGAAATTGGTGATGAAATATCAACTGAGTTACCTCAATCGATATTAAATTCATTACTCATTGATAAAGATGAAGCGACTCAGATTTTTGAGGAAGTGATGGGGATAGGTCAAGGTTTAGAATATATGGCCTTGCAGATGGCGGCTTAAGAAACTGCCCAGCCGCAAGCTGCGGAGTAAGCTGAATAAATCTAGCCCGCTTTTCTCACAGCACTTCGTAGCGAGACGGTTCAAGGGTATGCTATGACTCGTTTTCGCAACCGACAAGTGCGCAACTATGTCGAGCGCTTGGACCGAGTGAAAACGAGTCATAGTATGCAATTGGGCCGTCGCAGTAGATGGGCTGTGAGAAATGCGGGCTAGGTCCAAGGTTTACTTCGTTTTTTAAGCAATACGCGCTTTAGCTCAAGAGCATGCTTGTTATGAGCTAATAGCGCACTTCCTTTTTGATTCTTCCGTTATTTCCTATTTCAAACCAGCAAGGTTAGTCTTTAGACCATTCAACTACCGAATCTAGGTTGAATTTTCGAGTGTTGATGCGCTAGACTATGCTTCTTAGTAAGTGATTAGTTTGTACCTATTGAACTGTATTTAAAATAGACAGGTCTAGATTTGAATAGCCAGTATAAAGTAAACATTGATACAGGATTGCTTGATGGTGCAACATTTTGTCAGTCGCCAAATTTTAATCAACGTCCCGATTCAGATGATATTAATACCGTCGTTGTGCATGGAATTAGTTTGCCTCCAGGCGAGTTTGGAGGACAGTGGATTAATGCCTTGTTCTTAAACCAGCTTAAAGGCGATGAACACCCTGAATTTGAGTGCTTGCAAGGCATTACTGTTTCAAGTCATTTATTAATTAGACGAGACGGTGCTGTGATTCAATACGTACCCTTTAATAAGCGTGCTTGGCATGCCGGTGTTTCGAGTTTTCTCGGACGTGAAAACTGCAATGATTATTCGGTAGGCATTGAGCTTGAAGGCACAGATGACATAGCTTATGAGGATGCTCAATACGAAAGTTTGGCCCAGACGGTTAATGCGATATGTTTTGCCTACAAAAAAATTACTGCGGAGCGTATAGTTGGCCATTGCGATATTGCACCCGGGCGAAAAACTGATCCAGGTAAAGTATTTAATTGGGAATTATTTCGAAAAAGTTTAAACCTAGATTAATCAGTTGGACTCTACCTAAAAAGAAATTAAATGGAAATAAACTGTATTGTTATACTAAGTGCATTGGCACTGGAACTATTTTTTAAACCAACTGGGCGCTTTAAAGGTTTTAAGTGGTTTATTAAATACCGTGACTGGATAATCTCTTTATATAGAGAGTCGATTTATTGGAACGGTGTATTGGGCGTACTAAGCGTAATCGCAATTCCCTTTGTGTTTATTTTTATTCTTCAAACCACAGTTTTCTCTAGTGATTCTTATTTAGGTGTTCCAGCAGTGCTTTTTGGAATTATTGTTCTAGTTTATTGCTTGCGTTATCATATTCTAAATCAAGTCATTGATCAGTTGTCGGACAAAACCGAAGGTCAGTCCTACGGTAAAAATAAAGAAGCAATCATGGAAGTGATGGGGAAAAAATTCAATCCTAGTGAAAACAACAATGAAGCTTTATCTAAAGCAGTGTTTGTCCAAGCCAATGACCGATTGTATTCGGTATTATTTTGGTTTTTAATATTGGGTCCAGCGGGTGCGTTACTTTATCGAATGAGTGCAAGCTTAGCAAAATATACCATTAATTCGACAGCAGCAGAGATTGAATTAGATGATTTCGATAGCAACGCAAAACGTTTATTTGGCATATTGTCTTGGATACCGGCGAGATTATCTGCTGCAGGTTATGCGCTAGCGGGTAGTTTTGAGGATGCCATTAATCATTGGCAAGAAGTGAATACCAATATTCCTACATCGCAAGGTCACTATAATTATTTGCGAAGTAATGAAGATGTTTTATATAATACGGGTGCCGGCGCAATCGACTTGGGTCGCTATTATGTGAGTGATGAGATAGATCCAGACGACAAATCCTATATGAGTTTTGATGGTGTGAAAGCTGCTCAAGGTTTGGTATTGAGAACATTGTTGATATGGGCGGCAGTCGTTGTTCTTATTTTATTAGCAAGTTGGATGAGCTAAGTTAGGATCAGATCGTGCAAACACGAGCTGAGACCTCTTCAGGCAGCAAGATATGCGAATAGGAATAGATTTAGGCGGCACAAAAATCGAAATCCTTGTGCTGAATAAAGAAGGAAAGGAAGTCTTACGTCAACGAGTTGCAACGCCTCAAGGCGATTATCAAAAAACATTAAAGATGATTTCTAAGCTAGTTATTGCTGCCGAACTAAAAATGCAAGTCAAGGCGTCAGTTGGAATTGCAACTCCTGGCGCCATATCCCCTCAAAGTGGTTTAATAAAAAACTCCAACTCAGTGTGTTTGATTGGAAAGCCCTTAGGAAAAGATCTCGAGTTTTTATTGCAACGCGAAATTCGAATGGCAAATGATGCGGATTGTTTTGCCTTATCGGAAGCAACTGACGGTGCAGCGTTGGGTGCTAGTTCAGTATTCGGAGTTATCTTAGGCACAGGCGTTGGCGGTGGTATTGTAGTGAATAGTCAATTAGTTAATGGACCGAATGCAATCGCTGGGGAGTGGGGGCATAACCCGCTGCCTTGGCCAACACCAGAGGAAATGCCAGGAGCAAAGTGTTACTGTGGTAAACGTGGTTGCATTGAGACTTTTTTGTCAGGCCCAGCGTTAGAGCGTGAATATCGAGTAAGACATAATACAGATTTGAGCGTGGCGCGATTGTTTAACCCTAATAGTGATGAAGATAAAAATATTATCGACTTGCGTGAACGTTTTTTTGACCGACTCGCGCGCGCTCTAGCTCATGTCATTAATATATTAGACCCTGAAGTCATAGTGTTTGGTGGTGGTGTATCAAATATTAAAGAAATTTATCAACGTGTTCCCGGAATTTTAAGCAACTATGTTTTTTCTAACACAGTTAAGACGAGCTTAAAACAAGCTTTGCACGGTGATTCCAGTGGTGTTCGTGGTGCGGCTTGCTTATGGCCGACAGATGCTGTGTGATACGTGGCTGTCATCGAAGGTTTTTCCGCTGTTGAAAATGAAAATGCCAAAATATTAATACTGGGTTCAATGCCGAGCGTTAAGTCACTCGATGAGTTTCAATATTATGCACACCCGCAAAATGCTTTTTGGTTTATTATGTCTGAGTTATTTAACTTTGACCTAGAGAGTGATTATGTTACAAAATTGTCACTAATTAAAAATAACTCTATTGCTCTTTGGGATGTCGTGCAGCAATGTTCTCGTCAGGGCAGTCTCGATACTCACATTAAAAATGAGCAAGCCAATGATTTGGAATCATTTATTCAACAACATAAAGAATTATCTAAAATAATATTTAATGGACAAAAAGCCTTCCAACTATTTAAAAAACACATAGGTTTAGAGGTGTTTGCATGCGGCTCGCTAGAGCATGAGGTACTAGCTTCAAGCAGTCCAGCGATGGCGAGCTTAACTAAAACGGAAAAACTGGAGCTTTGGCGTAACGCATTAATAATATGAGTAATATTCAGACCATCTGTATCTTGGCCCTTTAGAGGCGCCCTTAAGTAAGATATCATACTGTTGATACATAGTATTAAATTATCGGAGATAAATATGAAAAAATTACTTATTCCATTACTAGTGTTTAGTCTAGTAGCTTGCAATCAAACGAGTCAAAATGTAAAACCCAAGCAAGAGACTAAGCTTAAAAAAGCGGCATCGTCGTCTTCTAAAGCGAAAGTGACAATAGGGAAAGCATCCTATTATGCAAATAGTTTGCACGGCAATAAAACGGCAAGCGGTAAACGTTATAATAAAAATGCACTCACTGCTGCTCATCGAACCTTGCCTTTTGGCACTCAGGTTAAAGTAACACTTTTAGGTACAAATAAAAGTGTAGTCGTCATTATAAATGATCGCGGCCCACATATTAAAACACGTATAATTGACTTATCTGGTAGAGCGGCTAAAAATATTGGTTTAATTAAAAAAGGTATCGCGAAAGTTAAATTGGAAATACTAAAATAATTAAGCGGGTAGGATTTTAGGTTAGAAATTTGTTTCTTTTAGGGGCTCTGATTAATCTAGGTTAAATCAATTCTCAAAATATGGAGCTGCATAGCGATAAACTGCGCTTTCAAAAAGTTATCCGCCTTGCCAGCGCACAAATATCCTAATTTTTAGAGATGCCCTAATGTCGATCTTTTTGCCAAAATATTTCTTCGCCGTTATTCAGTCGGGCGATAACGCGTGCAAGTACAAATAATAAATCAGATAATCGATTTAAATACGCGATCGCGTCTTGATTTATTTTTTCTTTATCGTTTAGTCGTAAGCAGGATCGTTCGGCGCGTCGACAAATACTTCGTGCAAGATGGCAATAAGCTGCTGCTGTGCTTCCACCGGGTAAAATAAATTCTTTTAGATAAGGCAAGTTTTCGTTGAACGCATCTAGTTCTGCTTCGAGTTTTGTAATGTGCTGTTGGCGAATTATTGTCGTGCCAGGAATACAAAGTTCACCACCCAGATCAAATAAATCATGTTGAATATCGAGTAGACAGGTTTTAATATTATTGGCTAATTCACAGGAATACACTAGGCCAATACAGCTGTTTAATTCATCGACGCATCCTAGGGCTTCGATTCGATCGTGGGTTTTAGCAATGCGCGAGCCATCGCCAAGTCCGGTATCACCTTTGTCTCCGGTACGTGTATAGATTTTGCTTAAGCGATTTGCCATTGTATAGTGTATGCTTTGACATAAGGATAATAAGGAAACATACTTTATGGGTCTTTCTAGTTGCTGTCAAGAAAGTAGCCAGGCAATAAGTCGGAATTCATGAGCGACAATTTTATAGAAATTCACAATAACGGTATAGTCACAATCGATACTGGCCACAGACGTCCAGGACTGGTTGCTAGCCACCTGCTTATTCAGGAAGGCAAGGCGGTGTTTATTGACGTTGGGACCAGTCAAAATGTCGACCGTTTGATGCAAAGCTTATCTAAGCTCAATTTAAAAGAAGACGATGTCGAGGCTGTAATCGTCACCCATGTGCATTTGGATCATGCCGGTGGAGCGGGTGCGCTTATGCGTCTTTTACCCAAGGCAAAGCTTATTGTTCATCCACGTGGCGCCAGACATATGATCGACCCTAGCAAGTTGCAGGCGGGTGCGAGCGCAGTTTACGGTGCGCAGTTAATGCAAAGTTTGTTTGGCGAAATTGTAGCAGTGGATGCAGCAAGAGTGATTGAGGCGGGTGAGGGATTTAATTTTTCTCTTAATCAGAGAGAGTTGCAGTTTATCAATACCCCTGGGCATGCAAGACATCATTTTTGTATAGTCGACAAACTAAGCGAGTCAATTTTCACGGGCGATACTTTTGGTTTGTCCTATCGCGAATTCGATGTGAATGAGGCTGTCTTTATTTTTCCAACGACAACACCGATCCAGTTTGATCCAGTCGCCTTGCATAATTCAATTGATATATTATTAGCATTCAATCCAGAACAAATGTATTTAACCCATTTTGGTAGAGTGAGTCATCCAGAAAAACTTGCGAAACAGTTGCATGCTCAAATCGATTTATTTGTTGATTTAGCGCGTTCTGTTAAAGCGGAGTCGAACCGCTACGCTGCTTTAGTCGAAAAATTAAACGTTTCACAATTAGTTCAATTACGTGAACACGGTTGTCGATTAAATGATGATGAGTGTATAGACTTATTGAGTATGGATACTGAATTGAACGCCCAGGGATTGATCTATTGGCTTGAACACGAGGACCAGTGATTATGGCAGAATCTTTATTTTGGTATGATTATGAAACATCAGGTTTGAACCCTAAATATGATCGAGTCTATCAATTTGCGGGACTGCGGACTGATTTAGATTTTAATTCGATTGGTGAAGCGATATCGCTTTACTGCAAGCCAGGTTTGGATACCTTGCCGAGTCCCGATGCGTGTTTAATAACAGGATTATCGCCAATAAAATTGCAAGAGATTGGCATGTCTGAGGTCGCATTTGTTAAAGCAATACATAAGGAATTTAGTCAGCCAAAAACTTGTGTGTTGGGTTACAACAGCATTCGTTTTGATGACGAGTTTACTCGATTTACTTTGTATCGAAATTTATACGAACCATATGGAAGAGAATGGCAAGGGGGTAACTCACGCTGGGATATATTAGGTTTGGTTCAAGCAGCTTACGCTTTAAGACCCGAGGGAATAAATTGGCCGACCAACGATAAAGCTAAGATTAGTCTGCGCTTAGAAGATTTGAGTAAGGCGAATGGCTTATCGCATGAGAAAGCTCATGATGCCATGTCTGATGTGACCGCGACAATCGAGATGGCGAAACTAATTAAAACGACACAGCCTAAATTGTTTGACTTTGTATTTAACAATCGTAATAAACATAAAATCAATGAGCTCGTTTGGAATAGCCAATCGATGCCAGTCGTTTATTGTACCTCCATGGTGAATCGAAAGTTTGGTCATCTTGCGATTGTAAAACCTTTATTTACTCAAAAAACAAATCAAAATTCAATTATAACCTTTGACTTGCGCTACGACCCATCGGAGTTAGAGGGTATGTCTCAGCAGCAAATAGAAGAACTCATTTTCAAGAAGAAAGACGGTGGATCACGGCCGAAAATTGCCTCAGCCTTTCATGCCATCACGATTAATCGTTGCCCAGTAGTGGTGCCGCTCAATACTTTAAACGAAGAATCTATGTCACGCTTTGATATTGATTTAGTTCAGTGTCTAAAAAACGCAGAATTCTTCAAGAATCAGCAAAATTTATTGAAAAACGTACAAAGTGTTTATGATAAGCCGAAAGAGTACCCCAGCTTAGACGCTGAAATGGCATTGTATTCTGGTGGTTTTATAAATGATTCCGATAAGAAGCGTATGCATTATGTTCATCAACTAGACGCAAATCAATTTGCAGTAGAAACTGTACATTTTGATGATCAACGCTTAAATGAAATTTTATTGCGCTTTAAAGCGCGCAATTATTATGAAAGTTTAAACGAAGATGAACAGATGCAATGGCAGAAGTATTGCCAGCAACGTTTGTTTGAACCTGAAGAGGGATTGAGCTGGGAGAAGTTTAAGTCACGGGTCGACGAAATGCTAAATCAGTCAGATTTAAGTGAAGCTAAAATAGCGTTACTTAAAGAAGTGAAGCAATTTGGTGAAAGTTTAATTGAACAATTTTAATTGACGGCCGAAAGTGCCAGACCCCCACAGAGCATCAGGTTTGGCTGTTTTATGCGTCTGTGTTTATGGGCCTGATGCTTTGCGTGGTTCAGGCACCTTCGGTTAAGCAATTTGGTAAAAGTTTAATCGAACATTTTAATTGAAAGATTAAACGCGCATTTTAGTGATGTTTTAGCTAAGCGTGATCTGTTTAACGGAATTGACTGAGATTTTTTCTGGTTATTAACGTGTATGGTTGTAAAAGCGCGCAGATTTATGCGCACTAAACCCAAATAAGTCGGCTAAATAGCAATACAGTAAATATTTTTGGCTGCTATAATATAAATGATAGACTGTTCAATAATGCGTTAAAGGTTTAAATAATGGGATGTTTCTTACTGATAGGCAAAATTTAGACTCAAAACCAGACATATTATGTTTATATCTTATTGATAATCTATGTTAATTTTAGTCATCTCAATTTATAATTTACACACTGATAAAAAAACAATATTAATATTTTAGCAAATTATGATGAATCGAATCTTAATTCTGAATCCCAAAGGCGGATGCGGAAAAACAACTATCTCGACTAACCTCGCGAGTTATTTCGCATGCCAAGGGGTAACGACTGCTTTGTTGGACTATGATCCACAAGGTTCTAGTATGCGCTGGGCGCGACAGAGACCTAAAAACTTGCCTAGTGTGTATGCTGTTAATGCATCTGAAAAATACAATACATCGGTCACTCGTTCTTGGTATTTGCGTGTACCGCCAGACACAGAGCAAGTCATTATTGATGCGCCAGCAGGTGTTACTACCGCGCGGCTACAAGAGCATTTACGAAATGTTAATACCGTCCTAATACCGGTGATGCCATCAGCGATTGATGTACACGCTGTTGCTCGATTTATTCAGGAGTTATTACTGCAAGGTAAGGTCAAACAAAGAGGCATCAAGGTCGGCATTATTGCCAATCGAGTTAAATCTAAGTCGGTTGCTTATAAATCATTGTGCCGATTTTTATCTACTATCAAATTGCCTTTTATAGCGAGTCTACGCGATTCACAATTCTACGTGGCCGCCGCTGAGCACGGTATTGGTGTACATGAAATTAAGGGTAAGAATGTGGATCAAGATAAAGAGAATTGGAAAGCACTTTACGAGTGGATTAATACACCGGAAGAACTCTATAAGACCGAAGTTGGTTATTAGTCTAGGTAATAATGCAAAGAAAGGGGTAAAGAAAGTAGACTTGACCCCTTTTGCTTTTGCTAATGAACACTACCGAATGAAGGCTGCGCGCTATTAGCTGGTATAGGCAGGCCAGCAAGCTTGCAGGCTTGTCTTACAGGCCCATCAGGAAATAGTTTGTAAAGCGTTTTGCGAGATTCTTCGTCACCAACAGTTGCTTGCATATATTTCAATATAGTTCTCGGATTTTTCCAAGGGCCGCGATCGCGGTAAAATTCTCTTAACTTTGTTAGCACTTTTAGATGCTCACTTGTTAAGTGAATAGTTTCTTCTTTGGCGAGTTTTGTCGCTATTTCTTCAGACCATTCATCTAAAGATGCTAAATTGGCATCGTGATCTTCAGAATCTGAGTTTGTTATGTGTTGCATAATGCCGGGCATACTATTTCTCCATAAACTGACGCGATAAGGCAAAACCTTAATCTACAGCGGGTCAGATAAATTCAAATGGACGGATAGGGATGATGTCTCATGCTGACATCTTTGTATTATCCCATACCGTAACTATAGGCGAGTTTGCTAAAAAATCCTGCTCAATTTCTAAGTTCTTGAAAGAGGCCAAGTCTACTTTTGAGTGAAATGTAGACTCTTAATATTATTACGATGTTTATTTCAATTACAATTAGACTTTGAGCCTTTGCTGCAAGTCGAACCCTAATTGATTGGATTAACTGCTGGATTTAAATGTAATATTGGCCAGCCAAGTTCCTGTGCATGTGCTTCAAGTTTTGTATCAGGGTTTACGGCTACTGGATAAGTTACTTTTTCTAATAAAGGAATATCATTGTGAGAATCGCTGTAAAACCAGCTATCATCTAAGTCTAGGTCGTGTTCGTCTAACCAAGTTTCTAAGTGAGTCACCTTGCCTGACTGAAAGCAAGGAGTGCCGGTGACATTTCCGGTGTAACCATTATTATTTTTTTCAGGCTCGGTGGCAAGTAAGTCATCTATATTAAATGCTTTTGCAATCGGTTCGGTAATAAAACGATTGGTGGCAGTGATGATGACCGGGCGATAGCCAGCAGATCGATGATGTTCAATAAGCTTTTGGGCTTGCGGCAACATAATGGGTTTAATTTTTGAATGCATGTATTCATCGTGCCACTGCTTGAGTTGTTTCATAGAATGTTTTGCCAGTGGTGCGAGTTGAAAATTCAAAAATTCATGAATATCAAGTGAACCTTCTTTGTATTGTTCAAAAAACATCTGATTTTTTTCTTCATATATTTTTCCGTCAATGACATTTTTTTCGATTAAAAATTGTCCCCATAAATAGTCGCTGTCGCCAGCCAGTAAAGTATTATCAAGATCAAATAGTGCGATAGACATAATTTTTTTCTTCATTCCTTAATTAAGTAGCAAGTCAATTCTATACTGCAGCAGGTTAATTTCAATAGTTATACTAATGAAATATGGCTGAGTATTGATAATATTGACCAAGCTAGGTTCCATTGCTTTTTTTAGAAAGTTCCCTAGCTCGCATTTCTCATAGCCCATCTACTGCGACGGCCCAATGGTACACATGAGTGGTTTTCACTCGGTCTAAGCGTTCGACATAGTTCAGACTATCCTTCCCGCTTCTCAGTCGTGAAAACCACTCATAGCGCACCCTTATCGTCTCGTTACGAAGTGCTGTGAGAAATGCGAGCTTGGGTGTTAATATACTGAATTTCGGTGTAATTTAGCAAACAACTAATTACTTATTTGATTAAATGCGCTAAATTATGGAAAACTGTAGGTAATATTATAGAAGAGGTTGAGTGTTAAGTGTGATTGACAAGGACGGGTTTAGGTCAAATGTTGGTATTATTTTGTGCAATGCGCGGGGAGAATTGCTGTGGGCGCGAAGAATAGGCCAGGAGGCTTGGCAGTTTCCGCAAGGTGGAATTAAACAAGGGGAAAATCCCGAGCAAGCTCTGTATCGAGAGCTGAAAGAAGAAATAGGATTGCAGCAATCTGATGTCAAATTGTTAGCAAAAACCAAACGTTGGTTAAAATATAAGCTACCTGAAAAGCTGGTGCGGCATGATTTAAAGCCGGTTTGTTATGGCCAAAAGCAAATTTGGTTCTTACTGCAAATAAAAACTGAGGATATTCAAATTAAACTTGATGTGAGTGAAAAGCCAGAGTTTGATAATTGGAAATGGGTTAACTACTGGTTTCCACTAAAAGAAGTCGTATCATTTAAACGTGCGGTTTATCAGTCCGCATTGAAGGAATTAGAACCGTGTCTTCAACCAATTAACAAAAGTTCGGTGGCGGTAGAGCCTCGATAGTAAGCTAAGATATAAGCAATAAAAATATTTATTATGTTACCAAAAATTAGAAAGGCAGATGTTTTCGTCTTTGCAGAAATGATTTAGGCAAGCTCTGATTAATTCAGAGCTTCAGAGCGACACAGGGAAGTGTCGCCAAAATCGATCGCACTAAGTGATTGAATTTGTGAGACAAGAAAAAATCGCACTTTTTTCTTGTCGTGCTCTGACAATTCAGGGACGAATTGTTCAGAGCTTCCTTAGGTATAAACTTACTTGTCGGGAGTAAGCATCAATGCTCGAAGTACTACGTCGTATAATTCAGGAAGTAAATACTGCTCATGACTTAGATCAAGTGTTGTCGATCATTGTCTCTAAAATCAGAAAATCAATGGCAGTCGACGCAGCATCCTTTTACTTAGTTGAATCAAATAAAAAAGATTTTGTCTTACGAAAAACTGATGGTCTCAATGTTGATGCGGTAAATGAATTGCGCTTATCAATTGACCAGGGTCTCACTGGATTCGTGATACGCACAGGCGAGACACAAAATATTGCCTGTGCACCTAAGGACGATCGATATATTAATGTTCCGAATTCTGGTGACGATACACTCAATGCCTATCTCGGCGTACCAGTCATATATCAACGCATGGTATTAGGTGCCTTGGTGGTGCAACGTAAGGAAAGTCGTCAATTTAACGAGGAACGCGTCGCCTTTATGATGGCGCTTGCATCACAACTTGCTGGGGCAATCGCGCATGCAAAAATAGTCAGTGATCCTCAGTATTCGCTAGGCGCCGACCGATCTAAAGAAAAATATTTTAGTTGTATTCCCGGCGCGCCTGGGGTTGCAATTGGAACGGCGTTTGTACTTTATTCTTCTTCTGACTTTAATTCAGTACCTGACCGAAAAATAGAGAATATAGACGATGAAATAAAATTGTTTAAAAATGCAGTTAGCCAAGTCTGTGATGATATTAAAGAAATGCAATCGAGTTTGTCAGATGTGTTATCAGATGAAGACCACGCTCTATTCGATGCATACGTATTGCTTGCCAATAGTGACACACTGGTTAATGAAACTATTGGTCGAATTCATCAAGGTAATTGGGCTCAAGCTGCTCTGCGCGATACAATCAAAGAGCATACAATTCGTTTTAACGAGATGTCGGATGAATATATGCGCGAACGTGCTGACGATATACGCGAAATCGGCTTGCGCATCTTCAGTAAATTGCACTCGGGCAAATCAACTCCAATTAAATATCCAAAACGAACCATACTCGTTGGTGAGGAAATTGGTGCAACCCAATTGGCTGAAGTGCCGGCGAAACGTATTGCTGGAATAATATCTGCCAAAGGTTCTAATTCATCACATGTTGCGATTTTAGCGCGGGCGATGGGGATTCCAGCGGTAATGGGTGCCAGCAATGTATCCTTTGGTTGGTTAGATCAATGTGAGGTTATTGCTGACGGCTATCAGGGACGGATATATGTGCAACCGCCACCTATTGTTCGGATTGAGTATTCGCGTTTAGTTCGAGAAGAAAGCCAGCTTAAAAAGGAGTTAAAAGGTTTAAGAAAGCTTCCTGCAGAGACGTCAGACGGCGTTAAACTTAAGTTGATGATGAACACGGGATTATTGGTCGATGAAAAATCAACCCATAAGGTCGAATGCGATGGAGTGGGTTTATACCGTACTGAATTTCCATTTATGATACGTTCGTCTTTTCCAAATGAATCTGAGCAAGTTGATGTATACCGTAAGGTACTAAAGGCGACGGCGCCTAACCCAGTTACTTTGAGAACCTTGGACGTGGGTGGTGACAAACCTTTGACTTATTTTCCAGTTTCGGAAGACAACCCCAGCCTAGGTTGGCGAGGAATACGCGTTACTCTGGACCACCCGGAAATTATGATTACTCAATTGAAAGCAATGCTGAAAGCATCATTGGGATTAACAAATCTTAGCATATTATTTCCAATGATCTCAAATCTCGAGGAATTGGACGAGGCTCAAACTTTATTTGAGCAAGCTATTTTTGAAGTGCGTCAAGAAGGTTATGAGATTGTCACACCTAAAATTGGCGCCATGATTGAAATACCGGCAGCGGTATTATTAGCGGAGAGTTTTGCCAAGCGCGTCGATTTTTTATCCATAGGCACAAATGATTTGACGCAGTTTTTACTTGCGGTTGATCGAAACAATGCTCGCGTCGTTAAACTTTACGATTCTTTGCACCCAGCAGTTATTCGTGCAGTTAAACATGTAGCTGATGTGGGTAAAAAATATGTAAAACCTGTTAGTGTCTGTGGCGAGATGAGTGGTTATCCAGCTGCTGCTGTATTACTCTTAGCGATGGGTGTTAGCAGTTTAAGTATGGCGCCAACGAGCATAGCAAAAATTAAATGGGTCATTCGAAGTTTTAGTTATAAAAAAGCGCGTAGGCTGTTAAACACGGCTCTTGAAAAAGAGCATGGTTATGAAATTAGAAACTTAATGTTTAAAGAGCTGGAAGAAGCGGGTTTAGGTGTGTTAATACGTGCTGGCCATTGATATTTATATCTTTAATTAAATGCATAATAATATAGCCTTAGATTTTAGATTAATTTATTACTGCGCATCTCTAAAAAAGTAATTTAGACTATTCAATATGCATTATTACTTCTATTATAATGTGATGTAGAGTTAGCTTTAGCGCAGTATTTACTTCTTAGTTAGATTTTATTCAGGAGTTCAGGAATGCACGTCAGATCGACCAATAAATTAATATCACTCATCCTATTATTTAACGTTATCAGTTTAGTTCAAGCCGAAGAAAGAAAGGCAATTGTAGTCACGTCGAAGCTTTCTGATGTAACGGTTTATGCTGATCGTGCTCAAGTGACTCGAATGCTGATAAAAGTGTTTAACAAGGGTACGCACACTTTATTATTTGATAACTTACCTGCCAATGTTGACCAAAATAGTATTCAAGTCAATGGCAAGGGCCTAGTTGAGCTACTTGACGTTGAGTTTAAAAAAATCTATGTAAAACGTATTTCGAATGGTGCTGTTAGTCGTTTAAGAATAAGTCAGCAAAAGGTAGAGGACAAAATTCAGAAAATTAACGATTCCGTTGAGCAAGCTAAAGCGGAAAAGAATTTTGTCATTAAGATCACTGAAAAATTAACCAATACAAAACAGAAAGAGGCAAAGGCGGTTCTTGATCCACAAAAGTGGGTGAAAATGGTCAGCTTTTATCGGAAGAAAATGTCTTCGCTTGATAAGGAAATGCGTGAGTTGAGTAAAGCTCTGCGAGAGCTAGGTCTCGAATTAGAAAGAATTCAAGAAGAAATAAGACAGTTAGGTGCGAATTCAAGTAAGTCCAAAAATCAAGTTCAGTTAAAAATTAACATTCCCGCAACAGGCCAGGTCAGATTAAAGGTATCTTATGTTGTGCACGGGCCGAGTTGGCGACCATTGTATGATTTGCGAGTAAGCAGTAATTCGAAAACGATGGCAATTGTTTATAAAGCCATGGTAAGACAAAGCAGTGGTGAAGACTGGACTAATGTAAATCTAAAGCTGTCGACTGCAAAGCCAAACATTAGTGGTGTGCGTCCATCTTTACGTGCCTGGTATTTGAATATTTATAAGCCAGATGTTAAAGCGCCTAGGGAGCAATCAAAATTTAAACGCGAAGCGGCTAAAAGCGCCCCCATCGATGAGATGAGATACCAATTTAACGATAAAAAAAGAAGCGCAAAGGGCGGCCGATTTGCCAACGAACTATTAATGGCAAAACCAATGAAACGCAAACAAGCGGGCGTAGATAGCTTGAGTCTTAATGCGGTTTTTGTCATAAAGCAGACGGCCAGTATTAAAGCTGATAACAATGCTCATCAAGTATCAATCTTTAACAAAACATTTAAAGCCAAGATGCGATATTCAGTTATTCCCAAAATAGCCGAGCACGCTTATTTAAAAGCGCAGGTAACCAATAATACCGTTTTCCCGTTATTAGCGGGGCCTGCCAATGTATTCTTGGACAGTAATTTTGTCGCACATAGCCGCCTAAAGTCAGTTGCTCCTAAGGAAGAATTTTGGACTTATCTAGGAGTTGATAATGGCGTTAAAGTGAAATACAAATTTATTAATAAATTTCAAGAAAAATTAGGCGTCTTTAGTAAAACTACGCTAAATACTTATGAGTATCAGATTACGGTTAAAAATAATAAGGGCCATAGCACCGCGATTCATGTGTGGGATCAAATCCCCATGGCTCGAAATGAATCAATTAAAGTTAAGCTAATTAAACCGGAAATTAACAAAAAGACTAAACATGTGAAAGTAAATAAATTGAAAATGATTGAATGGTTTTATAGACCTAAAGCTGGTCAGACAATAACAATACCTTTTAAATATTCAGTGGAACATCCAGCTGACAAAGGGCTGACTAGTACGAAAGGGAAATAGAGACATGTAGCAGAAGTCCAATAAACATAAATTCAAGCAACATAAATCCAAGAAACATATATCAGGTTGCAAATGACTAAGTCCTGTAGTTTATAAGTATAACAAGTGAATCAAAAGGGAGTTCTCCAATGTTAGTTAGTCCTAAAAGAAAATTAAGTGTCGTTACATTTGTTTTGCTCGCTTTTAGTCAACTTTATGCTGATGGAATGAAAGGTATTGTGGTGAATGCGAAACCGACTAGTGTTACTGTTTATGCGGATCGTGCCCAAGTCACACGAACATACAGCGATAGATTGACAGAAGGATCGTATACTTTAATTTTTGATGATCTTCCCGCGAATGTTGATCAAAACAGTATTCAAGTGAATGGTAAGGGTTTAGTCGAGTTGATTGACATTAAGTTTAAAAAAATTACTATTAAACATAATACCAATAAAAAAATGAACAGCTTGAAATTGTTGCAACAGAAAATAGAAGATAAAATTCGCGAAACTGATGATTTAATTACTCAATCTAAGAAAGAAAAGAATTTTGTAATTAAAATAACTGAGAAACTAACAAATACCAAACAAAAAGAAGCGAAGTCTCAGCTTGATCCGCAAAAATGGGTGAAAATGGTTAGTTTTTATCGAAAGAAGATTACTGCGCTTGATAAGGAGAAACGTCAAGCTGAATTAGTTCGACGTGAGCTAAATCTTGATTTAGAAAAAAATCAAGAAGATATTAGTCAACTTGGCGCAAACCCAAGCAAGTCGAAAAACCAAGTGCAGCTTAAAATAAACATTCCGACTACAGGCCGAATTAGCTTAGGTGTATCTTATGTAGTTATAGGCCCTAGTTGGAAGCCACAATATGATTTGCGTGTGAGCAGTGATTCTAAATCAATGGCGATCGTCTATAAGGCTAAAGTGAGACAAAGTAGTGGTGAGGATTGGAGCTCAGTTAAGTTAAAACTTTCAACTGCTAAACCGAATATTAGTGGGCAACGACCTAGTTTGAAAGCCTGGTATCTCAATATTTATACACCACCTAAAGTGAGCACGAAAAGACTCCCCGTAGCCGATGATGTTACTGTACATGCAATTAAATCGATGCCTTATCTATTAGGCAAGGACAAAAAATCCAAATCAGGAAAACTCGCTGAACAACAACCACAAGTAGCTGAACCCACCGAGCGTAATGAAATGCATCGAAAACAAGCCGGCGTGGATAGTTTGGGTATTAATTCTGTTTTCGTCATTAAACAGCTTGCTACTATTAAAGCAGATAATAATGCACATCAGGTCGCAATTTTCAGTAAAACCTTTAAAGCTGAAATGCGTTATTCCGTTATACCTAAAGTAGCGGAGCATGCTTATTTGAAAGCAAAGGTTACTAATAATACAGTCTTTCCTTTATTAGCCGGGCCAGCGAATGTTTTTTTAGACAGTAATTTTGTGGCACGCACACAAATTAAATCGGTTGCTCCAAAAGAAGAGTTCTGGACCTACTTGGGTGTTGATAACGGGGTTAAAGTTAAATATCAATTTGTAAATAAGTTTCATGAAAAAACCGGTGTTTTTAGTAAAACTAAACGCGACACTTATGAATACTTAATTACGCTTAAAAACAATAAAAATAAAAGTGTCAAAATCCATGTATGGGATCAAATCCCCTTAGCTAAAAATGAAGACATCAAGGTTAGACTCATAGATCCAGTTATCAGCAAAGCCAATAAACAGGTAAAAGTGGATAAGTTGAAGAGGATCGAGTGGTACTATCAACCTAAATCAGGCGAAACTATTAAAATTCCTTTTAAATTTTCAGTCGAACATCCCGCGAACAAAACTCTGACGAGTGATAAGGGAAAATAATAATCGTTGCCCGCCAGGTTATGTCATTAACTTAGGAATTCCTCATTTTTTTGTAGCCCGCAAGTAGTCGTCGTAGGCGACGAAATGCGGGAAATCTAAATAGTTTAAAGATGCTGGGTGTCACCTGAAAATTAAGCCGCCAACTTATCTCTTACTCTTTGCAAGCTATCGCTGGTATCGGCATCTTGTTCTAGGCATTGATTGAGGCGTTTAATGGCGACGCTAACAGCGGAATAGTGATTAATTTTAAATTCTTTGGCAATGGTTTTTAAACTATGACCGCCTAATTTCCGGCATAAACATAATGCTACTGAGCGAGGCATATTGGAATTACCTCTGCCTTTTTTGCTTAAGCGGATAGATTCCATGCTGACAGAAAACTCTTCAGCCACAGCTTTAATAATATTTGCTATGCTTGGTTTTTCAATAAATTCTTTTGCTTGTGGAACTTCATCTAGATCAATTTTACTCGTGTCGAGTACCTGTTTTTTAAATTCAGTGCTGCCAAGCACGGCAGATAGTTTACGTTTGCGATAAAAATTGTCAGTTTCCTTGTCTTCTCCTGTTTCAACATAAATTCGGTACAGAGCTTGACCGTTTCGTTTTGCCATAAATTGCAATAGTTCATCACGTTTTAACCAGGGTTCAGCTTTGTGCAGTCCAGCATAGGATGGGTAGCTGGACCAAGAGCAAGTCGCGATGTGACGCGTTATTTTTTTTTCACGAGGTAGACGGTGAATAAAGCGGCTTACTTGCAAGATATGTTCATCGCCTTCAACGAGTACTGATTTGTAACGACCCGAAAATAAAGCACCATGCCTTTTTTTAAGTTGGTTATAGTATCGAGTGTATTGGCTTAAAAGATGACGCATACAATGGCTAATGTTTCCTTGTGGCGTCCTTATGAGTAAATGAAAAGATTGATCTAACATGCAATAGGCATGTATTTCTGCAGAATAAACTTCGGATATGTTTGCGCACAAACTCAAGAAATGATTTACGTCGGCTTGATCATGGAACAATTTTCGTCGACCAAAGCAGCGATCGATGACATGGTACCATGCGCCTGGATAACAAATTCGCAGTGGTCTGGACACGCTTAATTTAACATCCTTTGTTATCGATCCGATTTAAAATTTCTTTGTAAATTAAAACCAGTATTATATTAAATCATATTGAGACAATACTGGACCGTTCCGGGATAGTATCCTGGTCTATCTTGTTAGCGGTAATAGTGGCAATCTTTCAAGTAGTTAACACGATTATTTGCTGAAAAAAATATAAATATTTTCGCAGCTGTCTCGTTAACCTCAGTATTATCTAGGTTAAGTGTTGAAGTATTCTTTCATGGACTTTTAACCTAGCCCGCATTTCTCACAGCCCATCTACTGCGACGGCCCAATTGCATACTATGACTCGTTTTCACTCGGTCCAAGCGCTCGACATAGT
>QIKQ01000285.1 GCA_003233075.1 Gammaproteobacteria bacterium | reverse complement strand
GCACAACCCATTGGGGGTTTCCAAAGGGGGAGAATGGAATTATCCCCCTTCGGTCGCCCGTGCGAATTCACTTCGCGCGGAGCGAAATCTACTAGGCTAAAAATACCCCGTCCGCTTGCGGTGGGGTAGCTTATTTAAGTTGCGATTGGCGTATCAGGATCATTACCCCAATCCGACCAAGCGCCAGGATAACCTTTGATATTTTCAAATTCCAAGTATTTTAAAACAATGTAGGTGTGCGATGATCGATGGTGCGTTTGGCAATAGGTAATAACTTCTTTGTCGCTAGAGATGCCAAGCGATGACAATAACTCGAGCAATTCTTCTTTGGATTTGAGTCGAAGATTGTTATTTTGGTTCATTGTATGTACCCAATCCAAATTAACGGCTCCTGGGATATGACCGCCTCGTGCAGCAAATTTTTTTATGCCTTGATATTCTTCTGGGGTGCGACAATCGAAAAATACGCTAGAATCAGAATCCAGTTTACTCAGTATGAATTCTTTTGTCGCGCAGGCATTATCGTTTAGCTGGGCCTTATAGCTGCTCGTTAGTGGTTTCACTGTGTCTGAATTTAAGGGGTAACCTTCATTCGCCCAAGAAAAAATTCCGCCATTGAGTAAGGAATAGTTTTGGTGATTGAGCAAATCTAGGGTCCATAATAATCGGGCAGCTTTGCCACCACCTTCATCATCGTATGCAACTATGTGAGTATTATTGCTAACACCAAGTTTCTCCAAGGAATTCGACAAATCATTTTCGCTTGGAATTAAACCCATCGTTGGCTTATCTATTCGAACAATGTCTGAATAATTTAAGAAGACTGCACCGGGAATGTGATACTTGTTGTAATTATCTGCTTTAGATAAATCTATTATTAGAACAGATTCTTGCTCTAATTGTGACTCAAGCTGTTCGGGTTCAATTAGCAGTGGCAAGCTATCAGTCGAAGTATTAGTCATTCAGGTTCTCACTTTGGGGTCTGGTCTACTTGTTATTGATATTTTGTATCTAATGTAACTCTGAACAATTCATCCCTGAATTGTCAGAGTGAGACAAGAAAAAAGTGTGATTTTTTCTTGTCTCACAAAATCAATCGCTTAGTGCGATTGATTTAGGCGACACTTCCCTGTGTCGCTCAGGAACACTCTGAATTAATCAGAGCTTGCCTAAGTGTGGGTAAAATACTATGACGTCAGCAAAAGATCAATTAAAATTAGCCTTGATCCCAGCATTAATTTATTACCAATCAGAATACATTTTATTTGGGTTAAATACGCCATGTGGATCAAATGTTTGCTTGATTTGAGTGGACAAGTGTTTAATTTCAGGTGATAAGGGTTGAAAAACAAAATTTACCGAGTTTTGATTTCGAAAGGAGCAGGCTTGGCCTTGGACTTTATTCACTAACTGTCTAAGTTCTGATTCATCGAAATTGCCAGTAAGCCAACGTAGTCTGCCATCCCATTCAATCAATTCGGATTGATAGTGTTTTAATGAGGAAAAATTTAGTTCGTCAGTCGCAGAAAGATTTAGCCGCCAAAGTGATTTTGTCTTTTTAAAAAATTCTAGTTTATGGTCTCTTAAGTCGGACCAAAAGTGATTGTCTGTTTCTTGCCAGCGATTATCGAGCTTACTTTCAATGTTGGATATTAGTTTTTCTGGGCCTGAAAATTGAATCGTTAGAAAATTATTATGTATGCAGCTGGCTGAAAGAGGTAAGGATCTATATTTAAGTTGAGAGATGCACTTAATTGAATCTAAGGTGTTTGCTGACTCACTAACAAAGCTACGCGTCAATTCGTTTTGAGGAATTACCTTGACAGTTACTTCGTTAATAAGCCCTAGGGTACCAAGAGAGCCAACCAGAAAACGTGACAAATCATAACCGGCTACATTTTTAATTACTTGGCCACCAAAATTTAAAACATTTGCTTCGCCATTAATTATTTGTAATCCCAAAACCGCGTCTCGTACCGATCCCCAATAGGGTCGATTGGGGCCGGTTAAACCGCTGGCAACAACACCACCAAGAGTCGTGTGTTTTGAGTAGCAGGGAGGGTTAAACGATAGGCACTGCCTATTTTTGGCTAAGAGATGGTTGATTTCAGCGATAGGTGTTCCTGCTCGTGCGCGAAGAACTAGCTCTGAGGGCTCATAGTAAAGTATACCTGTGTGCGAACTTACATTTAATATTGAATCGCATCGAGCTGGGCTGTCAGGACGACCATAAAAACCTTTGCTATTTCCACCGATAATTTGCAGACAATGCTTATGTGTAATTGCTGCTTGAATCTGTTCGACAAATTCTTCAGTGCAATCTTTATCATTTGTATTGATTGAATTTATGTTATTCATTAATTTAAAATCTTTCTAATTCTGGAAATTTCTCATCACCTGAGTGTACATGCATTGCGCCAAATTCGGCACAGCGGCTCAATGTTGGAATAGCCTTGCCTGGGTTGAGTAAGGTATTCGGGTCAAATACTTGTTTTATTTTTCGAAAAAATTCCAATTCGTCTTTGCTAAATTGAATACACATATGATCGATTTTTTCGATGCCGACGCCATGCTCACCAGTAATAGTCCCGCCAACAGAGATGCAGAGTTCTAATATCTTGCCGCCAAATTCTTCGGTTCGTTCGAGCTCACCTGGTTTGTTGGCGTCATAGAGTATAAGAGGGTGTAGGTTGCCATCACCGGCATGAAAAACATTCGCCACCGCTAATCCATATTCATCAGAGAGTCGACTTATTTCTTTTAAGACTTTGGCTAGATGTTTGCGTGGAATGGTTCCGTCCATACAATAATAATCTGGTGTAATACGCCCAACTGCTGGAAAGGCTGCTTTGCGACCTTTCCAAAAGATAAGTCGTTCTTCATCGTTACGAGAGATTTTAATATCAACGGCGTCGGCAGCCATTAATATTTTGTAAGATTTATCAGTGAGTGCATCGACTTCCTCAGCTAAGCCATCGAGTTCACATAAGAGGATTGCTTGTGCATCTGTCGGATAGCCAGCGTGCGCAAAGGCCTCAGCCGCTCGAACGGCATTCTGGTCCATCATTTCTAATCCAGCAGGAATAATCCCGGCTGCAATTATATTCGCTACCGCAGCACCGGCTTTTTCGATTGAATTAAATGCAGCGAGTAATACCGTTGCCTTAGGCGGTATAACAAGAAGTTTTACAGTGATTTCAATAATGATACCTAAGAGACCTTCTGAGCCTGTAAGCAGCGCTAGAAAATCGTATCCTGCCGAATCTAGTCCACTATCGCCAATGCTAATTAGTTCTCCTTCGATGTTAATTATCTTAAGGCTACTAATATTATGCACCGTTAGGCCGTACTTAAGACAATGTACACCTCCGGCGTTTTCAGCAACATTACCGCCAATGGTGCAAGCAATTTGAGAGGATGGATCGGGAGCATAGTAGAGATTATGTTCTTTTGCCGCTTCTGAAATTGATATGTTTCTCACGCCAGGTTCAACTACGGCGATTTGATTAATGCGATCTATTTTTTTGATTTTGTTGAATTTAGCAAGGCTTAATAAGATTGAATCTGGACGCGGCAAAGCACCGCCAGACAAACCAGTTCCTGCACCTCGAGCGATGACTGGAACATTTTGCTGAGAACATAGCTTCATGATGGCCTGAATTTGCTCGATAGTTTCCGGTAAAACGACTAACATCGGTAGTTGTCGATACGCGGATAAGCCGTCACATTCGTAGGGTGCGAGTTGTTCTTCTTCAAACAATAAGCATTGTGAAGGAACAATTAGCCTTAATTCAGTTATTAGTTTTGATTTACTTGATTCCATTAATTCTTGACTCACTAAAGTTTATTAATAGTATCACTATTGATGCTGATCGCTATTATTCTGGCAATTTATCAGGAATATCACAAATAGAATTAATAAGAGGAAAGATATGTGGCATAGTTAGCAAATATGACATTTTTGCATGCATTTATGCGCTAATTGTACGCTATTTATTTTGATGTTTCTAGCTACAGTTTGGAATCAAAATTGGTTATAGTAATCACTCAGTATAAGTAGATCGGTGAAACCGTATTATCTATGTTAGAAAATAGAGCAAATATCAAGAGGATATTACAGAGAAGGCGCTTCGTAGGGCTTATGGATTTGTATGACCGAAACTTCGCTTTAATCAACAAGCTTATTCATAATTTAGATGAACTGCCCAATAGTTGTATGACACAACTAAGCGATTATCCTGATCTCTATCTCGAAATCCAAGAGCGTTGCAAATTTACTACAATGCTGAAACTAACCTACTGGTTTCCATTGTCAGACGATGCTTCTGATTTGGACCAAGAGCTAGAAATGATAGCGGACCCAGATTTAGATATACGTATTTACCATGATGCAAAATCGGTTGAAGCAATGTCGTGTAAGCCAAAAGGTTTTATGCCTATAAGCAAAGAGGCTATCGGCGAAAAACAACATCTCGATTGCCGTTGGGACAGTAATTTGTTTCTCAATAAATGGTTAGAATATATGGTTAGTGTTGGTTACCAATTTAGACTAAATAATATTTCAAACAGTAAACCTTTTGCGGAAATTGCTGTCAAAGACTATACCTAAACAATTGAAAATAACAAACGGAGTGAATATGCGTCGATTTTCTTTATTACTAGTCGGCTGTATCAGCCTGTCTTTCACCTTTAATTCATTTGCTAAAGTTGCTGTTATGGTGGAGGCAGATTGGCTTAAAACTAAAATTAATGACAAATCTATTGTGATCGTTGATATGAGCGATGGACTTCAGTATCAACGCTTCCATATTAAAAATGCGGTGCATTTGGCTTACGGCGAAATAGTTCGTAAACTAAAAAACGGAGTGAGCTTGCGAGTAAGCGATCAAAAGCTTTATAAAGTACTGGGCGCAAAAGGCATAAAACCAGATCATCATGTCGTCATTTATGATGACATGGGAGGTTATCATGCTGGACGTTTATTTTGGGAGTTAGAAAGAATTGGTCATAAAAATGTTTCGGTTTTAAATGGCGGATTAGTTCAGTGGATTTTAAATGCATACCCAATTGAAAATCGCGTCGTTCATCGAAACCCTACTGTTTATAGAGCGAATAAAGATCATCAAAAGATCGCCAATGAGATCGATTTAAAGGGTATTCTCGCCATTGATTTCAAAAAAACACAATTAATTGACGTGCGATCTCGATTAGAATACCAAGGGTCAAAAAAAGACAAAAAATCAGGACATATTCCCGGCGCAAAATGGTGGTCATGGGATAATTCCATCGACCTAAGTAAAGGATTTCGTCATCGTGAAAATCAAATATTAATTAACCAATTGAAAAAAATTGGCGTTGAAAAATCTGTAGAAAAATTAGTAGTTTACTGCCGAAGTGGGCATCGCGCTGGGCAGACCTATTTGACCTTAAGAAAACTCGGTTTTAAAAACATTAAACTCTATGATGGCTCAATTCTTGAATATACAAGGAATCCTAATGTTGTATTGAAAATTGGAATGCAACCTTAGAAATTGGTCGATAACTACTTTGATTTATTTAGAGTATTTGTACGAATTTTAACTTGAGTCTTAACCGTGTGGTGGATGGTCAAAAAATATAGAATATACAGATAGTTAGCATGAAATGTGAATTTGAGTTTGAGTTTTTGGACTAAGATTGACTGGTAATAAATTGCTTAACTATTTAGTAGGGTTGGAAATTTAGTCTTATAGCTACTAGACTGGAACTAATACCCCTATATTTTTTCCTGAAATCGTACTGGAAGGAGGTGTAATCCATGAAATTGTCTACCAAGGCGCGTTATGCAGTTACTGCCATGATGGACCTGGCATTACATGAAAATTCCAAACCAGTTACACTGGCTGATATATCTGATTATCAGGGCATTTCTTTGTCATATTTGGAACAATTGTTTGCCAAGCTTCGAAAACATAAACTTGTTAGTGGTGTACGTGGTCCAGGAGGAGGTTATCGTTTAGCTAAGCCTTCAACTGAACTAACGATTGCTGAAATCGTGTCCGCTATTAATGAGAAAGCAGATTCAGACACTGGAGAAGAAAAACGTCCAGAGGTTGCACCAGAAAAGTCTAGCGAGCGAGTAAAGCTAGATGAAATGTGGGATCGCCTAAGTCTGCGTCTATACAATTTTTTGAATAATATTACCTTGTCTGAATTTGTAGAAAATTCTACGGCTTCAGACGCCGATGCTGATTCCGGCTCAGAAGAGAGTAATTCCTTTTCCAGTGGCGGAATGCAATCTGGTGGTAATGTAGCTGCATAAAGCGTTTGTGGGTAAGTCTTATCGATTTTTTCAATAGGACTTGATTAAGATAACCATAATTCTTTAGTAGACTGCCTAGACCATTCAGTACGGCTAAGCGCAAAGTAGTTATGCGAACCATAGCAGTTGCCGCAGTTATTTGCGGCACTGTTATATCGTAGATATGCACATTTGTACGCGAATTAACTTCCGGGCAACTCTAATTGTGTCTATTTGCACGCTGACGACGTTGTCGAACTTTTTAGAATACGGGGTCGCGCAGCGATAAACTGCATGTAAAGTACGCTTTTAAAAAGCTCTCTGTCTTGCCAGCGCACAAATATTCTAATTTTTAGAGTGCCTTCCTTTCTCAGCCTTAATTCTACAAAGCATTTTTTTCCTGTACTTTTGACCACGATGGTCTTATGCCGTGTAGGCCATGGAGAAGGTGAGACCGGAACGGTCGAGAGGCTGGCCTGGGCCATGGCCGAGAGCGGCCGACGTTTTTTTGACCGTGAATGTAAAGGTGTCAGCTTAGCTGAAATAATGGTAATACTATCTAAATAGTTTAAACTTTTACTGATCTTAGGAGTCGAACTAATATAAGTAATTTGACTGAATTAGGTCTAATTAGAATGAAGTGGCTAAAAGTGAGATAGTCTTATGAAAAAAGGTAATTTTTATCCAGCGTACATTGTATTAGGATTTATTTACTTATTTGCGAATGTCGTTTTTGCATCATCGGATGATGACAAAATTAATTCGATATTGGAAATGGAAAAACCTCCCGAGGGTGTCGTTTTTGAAGTGGCTTCGGGTAAAAATGCCTTAACTTGGGCGATTCCAAAAATTGAAGCTTACGCCAAGATTCTAAGAGCACGACATCCAAAAATTAAAATTGCAGTTGTTAGTCACGGTCGTGAACAATTTGCACTAACAAAGAAGAATTCAAAAAAATACAGCAAAGTACACAAGAAAGTAAAGAGCTTAGTGAGCGGTAACATACCTGTACACATATGTGAAACCCATGCCGGTTGGCGAGGCGTACAAGCCAGTGATTATCCAAAATACATTAGTGTATCGACACAAGGTCCCACCGAAATTCAAAATTATCAGGAAGTGGGTTATCAACTAGTCATTCTCAAAAAGCCTAAGCAATAAGAATATACTTTATAGTGGTATTTCAATAATATTTAATGAAACAACTGATGCATTAAATAGTGTTTAGATTCTTTCAGTAAGTTTTAAACAGTGATCTCAAGGCATTAAAAATTATTCGACGTTTTAACGGCGATGTGAGCTATGAACCCAGTAGTGACTGCCTAATTTAGAGTTTGCCGAGCTTGTGATATTCTTAATGACGGCTCAGAATTAAGTTATACCAAAATTAGAAAAATGATTTATCAGAGCGACATAATAAAAAATTATAAATCTGTGGTCAAAGTAGATATTTACCAATCTTCTGCAAAAATTGATACTAAGCTATACCAATTGCACCGAATCTGAGATGATCATTAGCAAAAAAATGTTGTTAAATTATAGGGTTATTCTTAAGTAATGATTAATGCACGAATGTTTGATACACTAAGTTGAATGAATTGAATGAGACCAAACACAGATTTAGAATAGGGTCTTTTTTGGATTGATTAAAGTTTTACCAATTTGGTATTTAATTTATAGATGGTTAAATAAATGAAACTATTTTTTCGATATTTTTTTAAAACAATACGAATTATTCTTGGTCCGCCGATTTTATTAATTAATTGGATCACTATGCCAAAAGGGGTAATTCGGCCGGAAGATGCACAAAAAAAACTAGACAAAGAAACGCAAGACATGATTTTATATCAATTTAAGACTTGCCCATTTTGCATCAAAGTACGCCGTGAAAAGAAACGTTTATCGCTAAACATAGAAACTCGTGATGCTCAAAGAAATCAACTGCACCGCTCACAATTACTCGAAGGCGGCGGCAATATTAAAGTGCCTTGTCTTAAAACGACTAATGACCAAGGTGAAGAAGTGTGGATGTACGAGTCCAACCAAATTATTCAACATCTTCAAGAGAAATATTCTGTTCATTAAGAAAATCATTTTGTCAGCAGCACGGTTTTTCAAAGCGGGCATGGTTTTAATTTCTAGTTAGGAAAAAGTGAGCTAGTTATTGTCGCTATTTTTACTGTCTCATTTCCAATAAAATCTGAATTTCATTATCAGTCAGCTTAATCGGATTGGTTTTCATGCTACTGCCACGGCTATTAGCAATAATGTGTGGGTAATCGCCAGGCGTTATTTTATAGTGGCTTAATTTTGGTAAACCAAGCTGATCTGTCCACTTGTATAAAACCTTTATTAATTTATCAAGTATCTGTTTATCGTTTGGCTTATCAATTTTACAGAGCACTCTGCCTAAAGTAACGTATTTTTTTAATGCTGGGTTATTTGGTTCACGCTCTAACATTGCGTGAATATTAAGTTCTGTCGCTGCTGCCAGCAAGGTGCCGCAAACTACACCGTGAGGGATAGGGAAAAAAGCGCCTAAAGGTGATGCCAGACCATGTACTGAGCCCAAACCTGTTTGTGCCAAACATATACCCGATAACAGTGATGCATAAGCCATCTGCGATCGCGCCTTGTTTTGATCCCCTTGGCCTGAATACCAATTTAAAAGTCCTTCTTTGGCGCCGTTTAAGCCGTCGAGAGCAAGAGCGTCAGTTATCGGATTTGAATTACTTGAGACATAAGATTCCATTAGTTGAGTTATAGCATCCATGCCGTTTGCAGCAATAAGTGACCGTGGGCAGGACTCAAGCAAGTCTGGATCGACAATAGCATATTCTGCTACGAGCTGTTTATCACGAAATGACTTTTTAAAGCCATCATAGGTTTGTTTACTGAGGACTGAATTTTTAGTTGCCTCACTACCAGTACCAGCGGTGGTAGGAGCGGCAATAAAGGCAAGGGCCGGTCCCGTGTAAATTAATTCAGGCCCGACACCTTCGAGATAATTCATGACTGAATCGCCAGTACTAATTAAACCGGATATCGCTTTGGCTGCATCCAGTACGCTGCCACCACCGAGGCCCAGTACGCATTGATGCGCGCCATTCTTATATTTAGCTACAATTTGATCGACTAATTCGGGCGAAGGTTCGGTCTCGATTTTGACTCGATCATAACTAAGCTCTAGACTGTCTAATTCTTCAATAAAATACGCCCAATAACTTGTTTTTTCGATCGAACCAGAGCCGGTGACTAACAAAAAATGTTTGCCATATTGTTTGATAATGTTTGGGATTAATTTTGCTTTGCCTGAGCCAAATTCAATATGAGGTAAATTTGCGATGGTAAAATTTGAATGTGACATAATTAGTTATTCGCTTATTGGAAATAGGCCACGATGTAAAATACCTTGGCGAGGACTTGCCATCCAGTCAGCAACTGTTTCCCGCCATTTTAAATAATGATTAGTATCTTTATGTGCTTTCGCGGCATTTTCGTTTTGATAGGATTCATATAATACGAAGCGACTCGAATCCTGGTCTTGTTGCATTACATCAAATCGAAAATTTCCTTTTTCTTGAATAGAACTCAAATGGTTTTCTTTGCAAGCCACTATGAAATCATCAATGTGTTCGGTTTTGACATGGACGTGAACGATCGTTACGTGCATAGACTTTTCCTCGTGGTAATAATTTATTTAATTGTAAAGTAAAACTTAGCGTGATAATAGATGTTACGATTGCCGCATTGATCTTATTCTAATCAATAGACGTGTTATATTAGTATTAGGTCGTGTTACTATTTATTGCAAAGAATCTTTCACCTTGTTGATTTATGAATAGCCCAAGCATAATGAGTGCCGTGCCTGTAATAACTGACAATCCAACCGTTTCTTGATTTAAATACAGGCCTAACAATAAGGCAGTGACAGGCGTGACCAGAGTAATGAGCGCTAAGGTGCTCGCGTCAGTTTTATGCAAAGCGTAAAAATACAAATTAAAGCCAATGCCAGTCGCTATAACTGCAAGATATAAAATCGATAATGTGGCTTGAGTAGAAATCGAGTTTGGCAAGCTGCCGTCAACCACAAACCAAACCGCAATAAAAAAAGGCATAGAAAAGAGCAGGCCACCTGTTGTAATGGTAAATGAATGAACGCTACCTTGATACTTTTTAGTTAGCACTGCGCTAATCGCATGAAGCATTGTTGAGATTGTGACACCAATAATTCCTTTTACAGCCGATTCGTATAAATCTAAGTCAGAATAAAATATAACGACTAGGCCCACAAAGGCGACTAGTATGCCGATCATTTTAAAGGTACTTAAGGCTTTTTTTGATAAGTAAAAATGCTCAAATATTGCAGTAAACAAAGGAGTGAGTCCAAAAATAACAGCAATAAGTCCGGAAGGAATATACTGCGATGCCCAGTAGACCATCGTCATGGCGCCGAAGATTCCTATCGCGGCACAAGCGTATGCCTTTATTGCCTGCTTTGTCCAAATAAGTTTTTGTTTTATGAGAAAAAGAATCAAAAAGCAAACTAGGATGCCAATTAACATTCTTGAAGTGACGCCAAAGGAAAAATTAGTATCCACTGTACTCCACTGAATCGCTAATGGAGTCGTTGACCATATAATAATTAAAATAATGTAGGAAAGTATTATTTGCATCAGAGATTATTAATCACTAGTATTTTAGAAAGTAAAAAATATTAGACAATTTCATACAACTCAGTGATACATTTGCGGACTGTCTGCGAAGGCCTAACTTAAAGTTATGCGATCTGACTGTCAAGTGATTTAGTATTATTTAGTTTTGTTGTTTATTTGGTTGAAAATTTTTAACTAAAACTTTAAATTGGTGCAGTAATGCGGACGTGACTTTATCGCCATAACGAATATCTATGTATAAATCAAAAATCACTAGTGACTCTTTAGCCAAGTCGTCTTTATAGTTCGCAACGCGTTTACTAAAGGCCTGAGGTCCTTCCCAGTTGTATCGAGTCAGACCCGCACGTTCTATTTTTTTACAAAATTTGATATAGCTTATTTCAGCTTCGTCTTTTTTTAATCTAGTTTTTCGATAATTGTAGTATAGGAATACAATTAGTAGTGTCATTGCGATTAAAGCGAAAAGTAGAATAACGAGTTGCTGCCAATTGGGGTTGTCAAAACCAAGCAGTGATAATAATTTAGCTTGCAATTCTTCGCCGTAACCCAAAACCCATTGATTCCAGGAGTTATTGAGAGAGTCCCAATACAATGATATATTGCGCACGATAGCGTTTTTAGAATATTGACTTCGATCCCAATTGGATTCATTTCTTAAGCTCGCATCAATGCCTTTTTCAATTCGCTCTGGGGCAATGTACGCAGTAGGATCGACTCGCAGCCAACCCTGGCCTGGCAGCCATACTTCTGCCCAGGCATGCGCATCGGAATTTCTAACGATATAATAATTACCGACAGGATTATACTCACCACCTTGATAACCAGTAACAACCCTAGAGGCAATGCCGGCAGAGCGCATCATGACAACAAATGCGCTAGCATAATGTTCGCAAAATCCTCTTCTCGTTTTAAAAAGAAAATCATCAATTGAATGTTTGCCTAATATTGGCGGATTGAGTGTATAGACATAGTTTTGATTCCTAAATTTTAAAAGCACTTTTTCAATTAATTCCTTGTCCGAATAGGAATTGGAAACCAGTTGCTTAATTAGGCGATGTGTTTTTGGGTTAGTGCGACTGAAGGAGCGAGTATAAATTCGACGGTTTGGCGAAGAATAGCTATTGTCCGCATTCTTGGCGCGAGAGTACAGGCTATAGGATTTACGACTGTCCACTTTAAAATTCGAATAGGCTGAATACTCTTGACTTAGGTAGGCGTTTTCTGGAGCACTGCCAGGAATATCAAGGGTTGGTAGATACTTTTTTCCAGTCGCTTCTAAGGTTATTGTGTACGAATATGATTTACCTTCTAAACGGTGTGTTAGTAAGTTGATCGGTTTCGGGATGAGGCTATTCCAGCTTCTACCGTCAAATTGGCTTAAAACAGGACCACGCCAATACATGTTTTTCTTTTCAGGCGCTTGTTTGGCGAACTTGACTCTAAAGGCAATTTTATGATTTTTGATTAGCTTACTAATATCACCCGGAGACATTTTATCGCTTAAGCCGGTAGAGCTATTTCTTGCATCTTCTGGCAATTTCCATATTGAGCTGTCTATGCGTGGAAACAATAGAAACATAACGAGCATTATCGGTAGCGCTTGAGCAATTATTGTAAAAGAAAGCCGAAAATCGATTTTTAAATTGGAGGTTGAATTTAAACGATTGATATTGATTAGGACTGAAGTGATAAACCAAACGGCGATAAACATGTATATTGCAAGCAAAAAATTCTGACTGTATAAGAAATTTGTAATGATAACAAAATAGTTTAAGAATAAAAAAAACAAGACATCACGTTTGGTTTTCATCTCCAGCATCTTGAAACCAAGCATGAGTATAAGAAATGCGACGCCTGGATCACGGCCAAATAGAGCACCATATTGAAGGAAAATAAGTATGATGGCGAGAGTAATTAGGCTAATTCTAGTTAAGAGATTTGGAATCGCAGAGCCCGTGTTTGAAAGATGAAATCTCCAGACGACGCATGCAATCACCAATAACGATACCCAGATAGGCAGTCTGAGGAAGTGCGGTATAATTGTCGCAAAAAAACTAACACTTAATAACTTTACTTTACTTATAGTTAAATAGGGGTTATTGAGCATTGGTTTAGCTTTTGAATAAGGCTAGTTGACGTAAGCACTCGTGTTTATGTGCTTCACCGTTGTTTGGTTTAATTGAGTTGCTGCCTAATATTAAACCATATTTATTTTGCGACTGACCGCAAATTAGTACCCATCGACATAGTCTAGATATCGCTATTTCAATAGGTAAATGGGCGACTGTTTCCCAATTGAGCCAAATATCATCTTCGCCACCGCCGGCAAATTGTTTAGTGAGTAATAAATCATTAGCAGGGAAGTACTTCCAATATAACTGTTTGGGCGAATCACCGTTTTGATAATTCCTAAAGCCCATAAAGTCATCATTGCGACTTTGATCTAGATTGGCAATCGAAGTTTTATGGCTAGAAGACATTTCGACTGCAACTTTTTCATCTTCCGCTAGAGGATAAATGAGTGAATTAAAATCTAATTCCACCCAACTCCAGGCTGTTATTATTCCGAAGGGATAATCGGTAGACACTTTAAATTTTCCGATGGCTAAATAACCTCGTTTGGTACTCGGCAACTTGAGTTTAACTCGAGATTTGTCTTTAAAGCTGATATCGACATTATCTTTGCTGTGAGCGTTTTCGATTTTGATATTAAATTTTTGATCTCTGTTTGAGCCAAGGTTTAATTTAAAAATGGAAAAACTACCCGCATGTACTGACTTCGCACTGCCGCATTCGATTCGAAGGTGAGCGAGATTACTGTGTGTATGTAGTATTGAAATGAACCCTATACCAATTAACAGAAAGCTAAGTGCATAACCGAGGCTATTGTCATAATTAATTGAACCAAATAACATGGTAAAGACAACGATTGAAAATATCATGCCCAATCGATTTGGCATTATATAAATTCGCTTGCGACTAATAACTATTGGCTCGCTTTCGGGGCCTTTGAGTCGACGGCGAGTAAAAGACTGTGCAAATTTTAACATAGTATTAATAGTTTTAAGGTATGGGGATTTTTTTTATAATTTCTTCATAGGGGTTTAATTCATGATTTTCGATAGAGGTAGAATTTAATCGATGTTTTAATATCGAAGGTAAAACTGCCTGTATATCTTCCGGCAGAACATGTAAGCGACCTGATAAATAGGCCCAAGATTTTGAACAGTGCAATAAAGCTAATGCACCGCGAGGCGATACGCCCATATCAAATGCATTGTGGTTTCGGGTGTATTCAACAATATTTTGTAAGTAGTCGAGTAGGGCATCTGAAGTGTGTACTTCGTAAATAGATTGTCGTACTGAAATAAGTTGTTCTTTTGATAAGTGAGATTTTAATGATTGAATTAGTTGTTTACGGTTACTGCCTTTGAGAATTTCCCTTTCGGCATCAAAAGAGGGATAACCTAGTTCTATACAAAGCATAAATCGATCAAGCTGTGATTCGGGTAAAGGGAAGGTTCCAATATGTTGACTTGGGTTTTGTGTTGCGATAACAAAAAAGGGTTCGGGTAATTTTCTTGTTTCACCGTCTACCGTGACTTGACCTTCTTCCATGGCCTCAAGTAATGCACTTTGCGCTTTTGGTGTAGCTCGATTGACTTCGTCAGCGAGTAGCATATGCGAAAATATTGGTCCAGCCTGAAATTCAAATTGATTTGTATTTTTGTTAAATATTGATGCACCAACTATATCTGCCGGCAGCAAATCACTCGTAAATTGAATACGATTAAAATCAAACCCGAGTAATTGCGCGAGTAATAGGGATAGGGTGGTTTTACCTACGCCTGGAATATCCTCTACAAGTAGGTGTCCACCGGAAAGAAGGCAGGCAAGTGCTAATTGAATTTGTTTTTGCTTACCTAATATGATGGTATTTGCTTGATCAACTATGTGATTAAGTATCTTGTGAATCGAGGTATGATCAAGCCTCATATCTGTCATTATTTTTCCTTATCGCATACATTAATAAACATGGTCTGAGACGACAAATATTTCGTATTAAATTCATCGGCTTTGTTTCAACACTAATGGAGATACCGCTTGCAAATTGAGTTCCAGAATTAATATTCCCCATTAGAGCTAGGGCTATTTGTTGACTACATATTGTTTAAATTTTAACTATGATTAAACTGCTATTTTGATGATCTATTGTGTTTAGATTTTGACCTTAATGGCTCTAATGTGAGGCTTAAAATCACCATCCTAATTTTTAGGTAGAAGTGAGTAGAGCTTTGTATCGCATTAGTTTGATATTTCACCAAACCTTGTTATGTCATAAAGAATATGCTCTTTAAATTAGATAATTATTTAATTTCTAGCAAAAAACGAGTTTAATATGAATGATAAAAGAATTTTGCTTATAGAAGATAATCCAGATGATGAAATGTTGACATTGAGAGCATTTCAAAAAGCCGGATATGATAAACATTTAATGGTTGTACGAGATGGGGCGGAAGCATTGGAATATATCTTTAATCGAGGTATATTTGCTGATAAAAATAAATTTCCTCGTCCTGAATTAATACTCTTAGACTTAAAACTTCCAAAAATTGACGGTCGTGATGTCCTAAAGTACATTCGAAATGATACTTCCACTCAGTTTATTCCGGTGGTTATTTTAACTTCTTCGATTGAAGAAGCAGATATTTCCAGCTGCTATGAAATGCGAGGAAATAGCTATATTCGCAAACCTATTGATTTCGATCATTTTAAAAAACTTATTGAACGAGTTTGTGAATATTGGCTTGTTTTAAACCATCCTGCTCCACAGTTAAAAATGGAAGCAGAGTTACTAAATTCTTAAAGTACTGTAGAGCATGTAGTTTGTTTTCTTTATTCTGTTTGGATAATAAATTATGTATTTTGCTTTACAAAGCAAATATGTTTATTTCAATTAACGACTTAACGTTGTAATTTTGATGCGATTTTCTACATGTGAGCTTTCAATTATGTCGTTAAACCGACATTATAACGAAATTCAATCGTACTGAGGGTATTTATGATGCAAATTTGTCCATAATCACTGAATTACACAAGTTATTTTCGCAAGTAAAGATAAATTATTAAAATATTTGAAAACTTGCCAAGCTAATAAATGTGCACTATTAATTAGAGTGCAATTGTGAATTACAAGCTTTGTCCATTATCAAAATATAAAGCAAATAAAGATGAATAGGGGCACGGTGTAGTTTCATCGTAAATTGTACAAAGCAATTATTTACGATTTTGGCTACTGATGAATTGTTTGGTAATTGTTTGACCTAGGGAGTAGTGAATGATGAGCCCATAAACATGAGTTTTATTAATTGAAAGTGAAATATATGACAACTGATAAAAAGTATTCTAGAGCTGTCACAATGTGTGACAATTATATGTTGATGATTAGCATTCAGCTTATTGTGCAAAACTCAGATTTATCTATCTTTACTATGAGTACTTCAATTCAAAGGCCTGATCATGGGCGCCGTTAAACAAGTAAAATCCAATAAAAATTTAAAATTGAGAGTACTCATTGTAGAGGACTCTGAAGATGATTGTCTGTTACTTATCCATGAATTAAGACGTGGTGGATATGAACCAGATTTTGTTCGAGTGGAGAATAAAGAAGAATTGCAAGAAGCATTGTTGTCCAGCTCTTGGGATATAGTCATTACTGATCATCGATTGCCGCAATTTAGTTCTGATGCTGCTTTAGATACGGTGCAAAAACATGGCTTAGATATTCCTGTCATTATAGTTTCGGGTAGTATAGGTGAAGAGTTTGCAGTTAGGATTATGCGTTCAGGCGCGCATGATTATATTATGAAAGGCAACTTAACACGCTTAGTACCAGCAATAGAGCGCGAAATAAAAGAGGCACAATTTCGTAAAAAAGCACGGTTTGAGCAAAAACATGATGCCCTAACTGGCATTAGAAACAGAACGGAATTTGAACAGGGTTTGAGGCATGTTGTAGAACATTTTGATAAGCGAAAACAAGCGCACGCATTTATTTTCTTGGATTTAGATCAATTCAAAATTATTAATGATGCCTGTGGCCACGCAGCGGGTGATAAATTTCTAAGGCAGATTAGCGATGTCATTAAAAAGCCAATTCGTGATAGCGACATGTTGGCTCGTTTGGGCGGAGATGAATTTGGATTATTGCTCGAGAGTTGCCCATTAGGGAAAGCAAAAAAGATTGCCGAAATATTATTGACATTAATACATAAGTTTAAATTTAAATGGCAAGGTAAGTCGTACAGCATTAGTGCAAGTATTGGCTTAGTCATGATAAATGATAAGAAAAAAGATTATAACGATATTCTAAACGCCGCTGATATCGCCTGTTATACAGCCAAAGACTCTGGACGAAATCGTATTCATGTTTACAGCAAAGATGATCTCTCGCTGATCAAAAAACACAGCGAAATGCGCTGGGTAATGAGAATTAAAGACGCATTAAAGAATAATAAATTTTTTATTGTAAAACAAAAAATAGTGGATCTTGGTAAAGATGAAAATACATTTTGTGGTTACGAAATTTTAGTCAGAATGCTAAATGAAGATAACAGTGTCAGTATGCCAAGTGAATTCATACCTGCTGCTGAACACTACAATATCATGCCAGCGGTAGACCAAAAGGTAATAGAATTAGCGTTTTCTCATATCGCTAGTTTAGATGAAAAGAGTAGCGAGATGTATTTTATTAATTTATCAGGCAACTCCTTTACTGACGAAGGGTTTCTACCCTTTATAACAAAGCAACTTAAAACTTACAAACTATCTGCTAAGCAAGTTTGTTTCGAAATTACGGAAACGGCAACAATCGAAAATTTAGAAAAAGCGATTGAGTTCATTAAGGAAGTACGCAAGCAGGGTTTTTCTTTTGCGCTTGACGATTTCGGAGCAGGTATAAGTTCATACAGTTATTTGCGTTCCTTACCAGTCGATTATATTAAAATTGATGGTTCCTTTGTGGTTGATATATTAGATGACCCAATGGATATGATCATTGTCGAATCTGTGGCCAAAATAGGTAGGGTTGCAGGCCTTAAAGTGATTGCAGAATATGTTGAAAACGATCAAATAAAAGAAAAACTTGCTGAAATGGGCATAGACATGGCCCAAGGTTATAGTCTGCATAAGCCAGAGCGTGTTTACCTAGATAGCTAGATAGCTAGATAGCTAGATTGTTAGATAGTAGATAGCGAATAAAAAAGAATCGCAAACTAGTAAAATTTTCACTGCTGTCCCGTTAACTTTTTTATCTCGATGTTTAATAGTCGCATTCACTAAACAAAATAAGAGACCGATAATATCGCTTTCGAAGCTTCTCGTCGTTGCGAGACTGCCTAAGCAGCTGAAGCAATCTCCTAACGTAAGTCATTGAATTAAGGAGATTGCTTCGGTGTGATCAAAGATCACACCTCGCAACGACTAATTCCTTTGAAACGCC